>CALCNF010000449.1 GCA_937897815.1 uncultured Pseudomonadota bacterium
ACCGAGGCACCCCTCGTCCTCGGCGCAGCCCGCGAGGGTCCAGAAGCTGTCACCGGCGCCCCAGCCACCGCTGAAGATGCAGCCGTTCTCGCACTGGCTGTCACCAGGCGCGCACCCATCGAGGCACTCGAGGATGCCGGCGCAGGCTTCGTTGGCCATGCATTTGTCGTACTCATCTTCGCACTGCTCTTCGATACACTGCTGCACGGGATCGTCGCTGGGCGGCGGGTCGTCGGGATCCCCTCCACCACCGTTGTTCTCGAAGCACTGGTTGTCCTGGCCGCACTCGATGAGCGCGATGAACTTCTCGATGCCGCTCTGTGACGACTTCTGATAGCACTGCTGCTCACACCACTCGCTGCCATCACAGTCCTGGAGGCACGTGACGATCTCGGTGCAGTCCTCATCCGTGAAGCAGCCCGCGAACTCACCTCCACATTCATCTTGCAGGCACTCTAAGGTGGGGTCCTCTTCAGGCTCCTCGGCGCAATCCTGGGGACAGGAGTCAGGGTCCTCAGAGGACTCACACTTGCCGTTGCCGCACTCGTCTTTGCCGCCCTTGCAGTCCTCCGGGCAGTTGAAGCCGCTCTCTCCTTGCTCGCACACGGCGTTCCCGCACTCGGGCTCACCGCCGCCGCCTCCCTCAAAGCAACCGTGTATGTCGCCACACTCGATGAGCTCGATGAATTTCTGCGCGCTCTCCTCTCCCGCGTCGAGCAGGCAGGTGTACTGACATTCCTCGCTCTGGCAGTTGTTCATGCACGCGATGACGCCGGTGCAGCCCGCGTCCTCCTGGCAGGCAGACGCCTCAGGGCCGCACTGCGCTTCGAGACACGGTCCAGGCCCAGGAGGGGCGTCGCTGCAGTCCTGGAAGCAGTTGTCGGGGTCTTCGCCCGGCTCACACTTTCCGTTTCCGCAGGAGTCAGGCTCCTCGTTAAAGCAGTTGTTCGCCTTCCCGCAGTCGTACATTTGCCAGAAGAGGCTCTGTGCATCCGTGTCCCCATCGGTGACACACACGTCGAGACAGGCCTCCTCCGAGTCCTCCTCGCAGGTCTCCATGCAGGCGATCATCTTGTCACACTCGGGGCTGTCCTCGCAGACGGCCAGCAGCTCTCCGCAGTTCTTCGCCAGACACGTCAAGGGATCCTCGACGGACACGTCACAGTCCTCGGGGCAGGTCTTCGGGCTCTCACCCGGGCTGCACGTTCCGTCGCCACAGCTGGGTCCAGTTGTCTCCTCACATCCGGGCAGGGACTCACCCTGGCAGCTCCCGCTGCCGCAGACGCCCTCAGGGATGCACTCGGTGGAGCACGAGGTGCCGTCCGCTGCGCTCTGGTAGACGCAGCCGCCGGCCTCCGCCGAGCAGATGTCAATGGAGCAGGGATCGCCGTCATCGCAGCTGTTGCTGGAGCCGTCAGCGATGCACTCTCCGTCCATGCACATGGCCGTCCCGCCGCAGAGCCCGTCCGACTCGCATGGCGTTCCCTCATCGCTTGGTACGGTTCCCTCGCAGACTCCGGCTGAACACAGGCCCTGTGCCCAGCACGGCCCCGCGTCGGTGCACTTGCTGTCGTCTGGCATTGGGGTCGTGATGCAGACGCCGTTCTCCTTGTCGCACATCCCGAGATCACAGCTCCCGGCAGCGGCGACTCCGGCACACTCGGCGTGCTCCGTGCAGTTCACGATCACGGGTCCAGCGTCGACACCACCTGTTCCGCTTCCGTCCAGGTTCGCCCCGATGACGGAGTCGCTATTGGAGAACCCGTCGCCAGCCTCTGTCGCTTCACAGCCTGACAGCAGCGCGGTCACGCTCACGACGAGCAGCACGCAGAGTACGGAATTCATCACTCTCATTGGGGACCCCCCGGTCTTTCTCGACCAATCCGGGCTCAGGCAAGACGGCGCGCGCCACCGGAGCGCTCAGGAGTCTACGTGCCCGCAGGCGCACACATCAAGTTCGCGGATGCGGTCCCTGTGCCCGAGCACGCTCGCGACCGCGCGGGCGAGCTCACGCGAGGCGGGCTTCGCCTGAAACGACCTTACGGGCTAGTGGAGAGAGGCACGCCGAACAGACGCTCGAAGTTCTCGGCGATCGCGGTCTGCATTGCCGCCGGCTCGATCCCTCGGGCGGTCGCCATGGCCGCGACTCCAAGGGGCACGTTCGCCGGCTCGTTTCGTTCTCCACGTACAGGTCCCATGTAGGGGCTGTCCGTCTCGGTCAGGAGGCGGTCGAGAGGCAGCTCCTTGGCGAAGCGCTGAAAGGTCTGATCCCTCGCGACGGCTGGAGGAATGGACAGGTAATAACCCGCCTCGGCGATTCGGTGCGCCAGCTTCAGCTTGCCCGTGAAGCAATGGAAGTCGGCCTTCTCGACGCCCATCTCCAAGAGGATCTCCAGGGTGCGGGCCTCGGCTTTTCTCGTGTGCAGGATCACGGGCTTGTCGTGTCGCAGAGCGACCTCGATCAGCCCTCGAAGGACCCGCTCCTGTTCCTGATCTTGATCCGAGAGCCAATAGCGGTCGAGGCCGCACTCACCGATAGCGATCAGGCGCGGCGCCACCGAATCGATAAAGGCGATCTCTGCGTCCACATCGAAGGGCTTCGGAGGGGGCCAGTCGTGAGGCCAGGTCTGGGGGTCGATGCGGTGCGCGATAGCGTCAATAGGATAGATGCCCAGGGCCGGATAGAGGTGGTCATACTCCTCGCAGAGCTCGAGCACGCGGCGATTGGATTCAGGCTCCAGGCCGTTGACGACCACCGCAGCGAGCCCAGCCGCTTGGGCGCGCTCAGCCGCCTGGCGTTCCTCGCCCTCAAATTGCGGGTGAATCAAATGAGCGTGTACATCAACGAAAGGCATGGGTTCTCCATGGCGTCCCAGAAGCCGTTCCGAGCAGCCTAACGGCTGTCCAGGTCGTTGACCACAAGGGCGGTTTGCTCTCCGCTACTGAGCGGCGAGGCGAGCGACCGCCTCGGCCACCTCCGCAAAGGCCTCGTCGAGCCTCTCAGACCCCCCGCTTTCAGCCTCGACGCAGTGCAGGACTCGCGCGGCCGCGCTCGAGAGCTCGGAGGCTCGAAAGGCGCCACACGTGCCCTTCATACGGTGGGCGATCTCCATGACGCGGTCGAGATCGCGGCCCTTCACGGCATCTCTCAGAGCGCTCGTGCTCTCGACCATGCTGGATACAAAGCGGCTCTGTAGCGAAGCCGTGGCAGAGGTCTGCTTATCCATGGGCTCCAGCCACCGCCGAAGGTGGCCCTCGAGGGCGCGGCGCGCGACCGGCTTTCGCACGAAGCCCTGACCATCGAGCTCGAGCCAACGGGTGTGATTGGCCACAGTCGATTCGCCGGAGAGCGCGAGGCACGGAAAATCATGTCCGTCTGTTCGGATGGCCTGGAGAGTCTCGAAGCCACTTATACCCGGAAGTCCAAGGTCAATAATCGCCAGATCCGGAGTGGCCTCTCGGATCGCGGCCAGCCCATCTTCTCCTGACGCGCACTCAATGACCTCCGAGCAGTTGAACGCGAGCAGGCGGGCGATCACCGTGCGCACGTCGCGAGTATCTTCGATCAGCAGGACGCGTCCTGTGAGCTGGGGCTTGGGCATGAGAGCTGCCTGTGAGCGAGCGCGACTGGACACCAAGAGGTGCCGCCGACCGCTGCGTTATCGATCTTGGGGGGCGCAGCAAGCTTACGGTCGGCGAGCCATTGCAGGCAAGCGTCAGGGCTGGCCTGGTTAAGAATAATGGGAGGCGTCCCCGCCGAGGCCCCCCAAGCGCAGGCGGGGCTCCACGGTAAACGATGCGATATCTGGCTTCGAAACAGCCCGCGCTTGCGGCGCGAGCCTTCGTTCCGATCGGTAGGGCCTGTCGCTTCGGAGAGGACTATTCGCTATCGACGCACTGACCGTCCGAGCACCCCTGGCCTGTGGCGGTGCAGTCGACAGGCGAGGTCGCGTAGGAGCAGACGCCGCCGTCGCAGGTGCCCTCGGCGGCGTAGGTCATCGCAGTATCTCCCTCGCACGCGGGTGCGGGCGGGGCGTCACAGGTGACATCCGCGCACAGATCCGGGTCGACGCATACGCCGCCTCCATCGGGGGAGGCGTGGGGGCAGTGCAGGGCGGCGTCATCGGCCGCCGCGCCTGCGTGGTAGAGGCGGCAGTGTGTGGTGTTCGCCGCGGTGTCTCCGTCCTCGCCCTCTGGCCATCCGGCGCAATCAGTGGCGCAGTCGGCGGCCCAGGTGATGGCGTTCTCGTCAGCGCAGTTGGCCGTGACGGCGTCGCAGTACTGCTCGCAGAGCGTCGGCTCGACCGGGGTCGCACAGACGCCTGCCGCGCACGTCTCGCCAGCCTCTCCGCAGGAGACGCCGTCCTCGACGAGCTCGGTCACCTCGCAGACCTGGTCAGCGCTGCAGGCTCGGGCAGCGACGCACGCTCCGTTCGGATCGTCGGCGTCGTCGCAGGGCTCGCCTTCAGCCGAAGGGAAGGCGTCGCACGTGCCCGACTCGGGAGCACAGGCGATGGTGTGACACACGGGCGCTTGCTGGTCGGAGCAGTCGATGGCGCCGTCGAGCTCTGCGCAGGCTCCATCGACGCAACCCCAGCTGCCGTTGCAGAGGTCGCCGTCATCGAAGGGCGCGCAATCCACGTCCTCGGCGCAAGCGCAGGGCGTGCCCGAGCCAGACTGACACACGCCATTTGAATTGCAGTAGTCGTGAGCGTTGTTGCACTCCTCCACTCCAGGGGCGCACCCGGTGCACGCGTCCCCGTCATCACAGGTGGCGTACTCCTCCTTCTGGCTGACCACACAGGCTCCGCTGGAGGGCTCGCAGGCGATCTCCTCGCAGGTCGATACCTCAGCGTCATCGCAGACGACCGCCTCAGTGGCGCTCTCGACGCACTTGGAGTTCTCCACATCACAGACCAGGCCGACGGCGTCGCACAGGTCGGTGTCCTTGGCGAGACAGTCCTCATTCACCTCGCACTCGCAGAGATCCTCGGTGCCGCCGCATACGCCGGCAGAACACGCGTCTGCGCCCGTGCATGCGTTTTGGTCGTTGCACAGGGAACCGTCGGCTACGGCATCGTGGTTGCACGACGCTGAGCACTCCCCATCGGCGCACTCTACGGAGCAGCTGTCCGTCGTGCACTCGTTGTTGTCATCACAGATCTCAAGGGCGCTGGCCACGCAGTTGCCACCCGAGCAGGTGTAGGAGGAACACGCGTCGGAGAGCTCCTCGTTGCAGAACTTTCCGTCAGCAGCCGTCACCACGATGCAGGCACCGCTGTCGCTACAGGCGCCCTCTTCGCACGGGCCGGCCCCCTGGGCCTCACAGCTGCTGAAGGTTGGGGCGGCCGCGGCCGCGCAGCAACCCTCGATGCACCGCGCCACCTGGCAGGTGGCGAGCTCGAGGCCCACGTCAGCGCACTGTCCGTCGTAGCCACATGCGAGCGCCTCATCGGCGGGACACGTGGAGTCAGGGATCGTCACGTCTGCACCCGGGTTCGAGCCCGTTGCGCCCCCGTCATCTCCGTCGTCGCCGCAGCCGGCGGTCAAGGAGAGGGCCAGGGCGAGAATGAGACACCCGAGAATGTTTGCTGTCGTGCGCATTCCAATTACCTCCAGATGCGACGGATGGCGTCACCTTAGCCGATCGGTCAGGCCCCGACAACGGACCCCTGCCGCTCAAATGTCCGCGCGGGCTCGACGCTGTCTCGACCCCTCACTGAATCGAAGACGGGGCGCCGGGGCGCGTGCTAGAACAGGGTCATGAAGATCCAGTCGACGGCTGAGAGGTTCACGGCGATCGTATCGCTCGTCGCGCTCTCCTGGGGGGTGGTCTCCCACGCAAGCCCCGCTCACGGCCAGTTGTCCGATGGCAGGGGGGTTCCGCGCAGTCGGATCGTCCCCGCCAAGGCGCCCCCGCCCCCTGCGCCGCCACCGGGTGACGCCTGGGTGACCGTGGGCGTGGGCGCGACCACCTCATCGGCCCTCGTCATCGGGGACCCCTCCCAACTCGACGAGCTCCAGCTCACGCTCGCTGAGGATGGACTTGAGCCGCGGGAGCGCTTCTTGGAGGCGCGAGGCGAGGCTCCAGCGCCTCGCCTGTCTCTTGGCGTTCACCACCGATACAGGACCATCGACTGGGGAGGCACAATCACGCACCAGGGCGAGCAGCGGACGACGCTCGACGGTGTCCAGCGCAGGATCCCCGGCTACGTCCAGGGACGCATGACGTTGCGGTGGCGGTTCATGGATCGCCACTGGGGAGGACTCTATGGAGGCCTGGATCTCGGCGCTTCGATCTCGCGGCCGAGCGACGGGTTTCGTGCCAGTCTTGCCTTCCAGTTCGAGGGCGCGCCCGACCTCGCCATGACCGATGAGCGCCTCATCGCCGGGTCGGTATCCTCACGGTTGGGCCTGTTGGTGTACCATGGTCACGACCTCGGCTTCTTCGTGGAGTACGTGGCGACGGCTTTGGCTACGGAGTACCGCGTCGCCGACCACCGGGCGGTGGTCTCCGGGATGAACGAGTGCATCCAAGCTGGAGTGACATGGAGCCTGTAGTGACCGGAGCGCGCCGAGAGGAGGACGAGGCCGGCTGTGACGTCTCGATCATTGTACCTGCCTACAATGAGAGCGAGAGCCTTCCCCATCTCCATGAGGCCCTCGTCTCAGCGCTCGAGGCGCTCGGGAAGCGTTGGGAGATCGTTTATTGCGATGATGGTTCGACGGACGACTCCTTCGAACGCATGGCCTCATTCGCCGTTGGCGAGCCCCGCGTCCGTGTCATTCGATTCCGCCGAAACTTCGGTCAGACGGCGGCGATGTCGGCGGGCTTTGACCACGCGCGGGGCGACGTCATCATCCCCATAGACGCCGACCTGCAAAATGACCCCAGGGACATCGGTCGGCTCCTCGAGCGCGTGGATGACGGGTATGACGTGGTCAGCGGTTGGCGGGTGCGCAGGAGAGACTCTTTGCTCTCTGTCACGCTCCCCAGCCGTGTAGGCAATTGGATTATCGGCGGCGTGACGGGCGTGAAGCTCCATGACTACGGTTGCACGCTGACCGCATACAAGCGTGAGATCGTGCAGTCCTTCAGGCTCTACGGGGAGATGCACCGCTTCCTTCCGGCCTGGGCGGCCTCCGTGGGGGCGAACATCTGCGAGGTGGAGGTCAACCACCACGCGAGGAAGTGGGGGACGAGTAAGTACAGCGTCGCCAAGGCGTGGCGGGGGCTCCTCGACCTGATGACGGTCCGCTTCTTGATCGCTTACAGCACCAAGCCCCTGTATTTCTTTGGCCGTCTTGGCTGGCGCTTCATCCTGGGCGCCGGAGCGGCTTGGACCTGGACGATCATCAAGAAGGTGAAGTGGGGCGAGCCCCTGTACACCGATCCCTTCTTTCTCGCCGGCGTGTTCCTGGGCCTGGCCGGTCTTCAGATCGTCCTGATCGGCTTGCTCGCGGAGCTGAACATGCGCACCTACTACGAGTCCCAGGACAAGCGGATCTACACCGTTCGCGACGGCATCAACCTGGAGTGACGTGAGAGCAACCCTCCTGACCGCGGCCCTGACCCTGTGTGTCCTCGCCGCACCAGCGCGCGCCGAGCCCCCCCCAGAGGCCGAGCTCGGTCCATGGTTCGGGATCGGCCTGGGCGCCGCGACGGTGGACTCTCTGGAGCTGAACGACGGTCAACGTGGGGTGTTTGTCGAGGAGCCAGGCACGGTCGGGGACCTCGCCGTCGACATCTTCTTTACGACCCTTCGCCTCGATTACGGAGCGACGATTCGCCACATGATGGGCGGTGCTTATCAGCGTCCCAATGGCCTCGGGGGGCGCTTCGATGCTCTCCTTCAGGTCGGGCCGCTGCTCCGCTGGAGATACTGGAATGTCGAGCCGGGGAGCTTCTACATCCAGTTCGTTCCAGCGTGGACCGTCGCGCTTCACAGCCCCTACGTTCGGCGCGACGGCGCCATGATGCACGGCATCGACGCGGAGGACCTCCCGGACTCCAGTCAGGGTTTTTCGTCCGACCTGAGCGCTGGCCTGCTGTGGATGCTCAGCCCCGATATCGCCATCGACATCAACATCAGCGCCCTGCTGTTCGAGACCGAGATGGCCTTGGAGGCCACGGCCAACAGTGACGAGTGTGCTGAAGGCGATTGTATCCGATACGAGCGCGTCCGTTCCGGGCTTCGTGTCTCCTTCTGTTGGGCGCTCTAAGGCGCTGGGAGGACGCGGTTCATGTGCGGAATCGTCGGCTTCGTAGATCCCGAGGCACGAGTTCAGGACCCGGTGGCCGTCCTCGAGAGGATGCGGGAGGCGCTCACCCACCGAGGTCCGGACGACGCCGGTAGCGTTCATGACGCGCCGCTGTTCGCTGGACATCGTCGATTGAGCATCGTTGACACCTCGCCCGACGGACGCCAGCCATTCGTGGAGAGAGACTCCAATGGGGAGCTTGAGATCGTCGCCTGGGCGAACGGCGAACTCTACAACCACGGGGACATCCGCGAGCGCATACGGGGCGTCTGGCCCGAGCTCTCTCTTCCCGCGAGCGACTGTGCCGTGCTTCCCCGGCTCTGGAGGCTGGAGCGTCGCGGCCTTCCCGACGCCCTGGAGGGGATGTTCGCCCTCGCGGTCTGGGACGCGCGAAGCGAAGAGCTGCTCCTGGCCCGCGACCCTGGGGGGCAGAAGCCGCTCTACTATGCGGAGACGTCGGGTGGCGGCATCGCCTTCGCCTCAGAGCTCAAAGCGCTGCTCTTTCACCCGGGCGTGGAGCGACGGATCGACCCGGTGGCTCTCCGGCGTTATCTGGCCTTCGAGACCCTCTCAGGCCCCTCCAGCATCTATCAGAGCGTGCGTCGATTGGGTCCGGGTGAGCGCCTGGTCTGGAACCGCTCGGGACTTCACGTGGAGCGCTACGCTCCAATGACCCCCGTAGGCGCGCCGTTTCGTTCCCTCGATGAGTCGGCCTCCGCGCTCATGGAGGCCCTCGAGGCCGCGACGCGATCTCGGCTGATGGCCGACGTCCCCGTAGGCGTGTGGCTCTCCGGTGGTCTGGACAGCGCCGCGATCGCTACGTTGCTCAAAGATGAGGGGGTCCGCGCCTTCTCCATGGGATTCACGGATCCGTCCTTCGACGAAGGTCCAGCCGCCGCGGCAATCGCGCGGCACCTGGCCTTATCGAGCCAGGTCTTTGAGGTTCGCGAGACGGACCTGCTCGATCATGTCGACACCATCGTGGCGCGCATGGATGAGCCCTTCTCAGATCCCTCTATCTTGCCGACGAGCCTGCTCGCGCGCGAGACGGCCCAGTCGGTAAAGGTGGTCCTCGGAGGCGATGGAGGCGATGAGCTTCTCTTGGGCTACCCGACGTTTTATGCGGAGCGCTGGGCTCGCCTCGCGGCTCGCCTCCCGAGGGTCATTCGCCGGGATCTGTTCGGAGCGGCAGCCCGCAAACTGCCGGTCTCGGACGGGTACATGGGCCTCGACTTCAAGGTGAAGCGTTTCCTCATGGGCCTGGAGCACGAGCCTACCCGTCGACACGGGGTATGGGTTGGGGCCGTAGACCCAACAATCCATGGGGACGCTCTCGCGCCGCACTGGAGCGCTCAAGCCCAAGACGACGCGCTCTTTGAGCATCTGGATGGCCTGGCCCGTCGCGTGCGCGACGCTCGCCCGGATGCTCCATGGATTGAGCGTCTGGCGACCATCTACATGGAGACGTACCTGGCCGATGGCGTTCTCGCCAAGGTCGATCGAGCGTCGATGGCGCACGGGCTGGAGGTGCGCGCGCCCTTCCTCGATCGCAGGGTTCGCGAGGTCTGCGCACGGATCCCGTTAGCTCATAAACTCAAGGGCTCGCGCACGAAGCGGGTCTTGCGCCACGCTCTCGTCGGGAGGCTCCCGAAGGACGCGCTGGAGCGACCCAAGCGAGGCTTCGGCGTGCCGCTGGCCTCCTGGCTTCGTGGACCCCTCGCGGGGTGGATGGATGAGGTCCTCTCCGAGGAGCGCATCGAGGCCCAGGGGCTGTTGAACCCACGCTGGGTGCGCGGTCTCGTAGAGGAGCATCGTCGGGGGTCGGATAACCACAGAAAGGAGCTGTGGAGCGTTTTGATGTTGAGTTGCTGGTACAGCGGACCCTACGGTCCCGACGCAGGAGGCTGAACATGGAAGCGTTGGGAATCG
>CALCNF010000450.1 GCA_937897815.1 uncultured Pseudomonadota bacterium
ACCAGGGGCAGAGGGGGAACAGAGGATGCGCAACGCGCTCTTAGGGATGGCCGCGCTGATGCTCGCCATGGGATGTGGGAAGTCTGAGGACGCCGCGCCGGAGCCAGCTGAGCCCGTGGCCGTGGAGGCCGCGCAGGGGAGCCAGGGGTTCACCGATGAGGTGGCCTGTGGGGCCGCGTCCGGTGACGCCTGGGAGGTCTTTGGAGTCCTCGATGACAAGAAGGACCCCTTCTTGAACATGCGGCAGAAGGGCTCTACGAAGAGCGAGATCGTCGCCAAGCTCACGGAGGGCACATCCGTGAAGCTCGTGGAGTCCAAGAAGAAGTGGCGGCAGGTGAAGGTGACCGCCGGCGACCACGCCGGCAAGGAGGGGTGGGTGCATGAGTGCTGCATCAAGCCCAAGGGATCCCTCGATCGCTACTACGCTGTCCTCTCAAACGCCGACCATAAGAACTCGAGCGGCAAGGCGCTGAGGTCTGCGGCCTCGATCCTGCGCCAGGACCGGGCCAACGTGCACCGCTTCGACAAGCGCGATCGACGCGACCGAGACGACGAGCTGTACGACGACGGTAAGAAGCGCGCCTTCTTGGAGAAGGCGGCTCGAGAGTGCATGTCCGACGAGGTGAGCAAGGCCATCCTCAAGCGCACCGCTGAGGTCTGGGTCACGACCTACCCGGGCTGGGTGGATGTCCAGCTCGCCAAGAAGGGCTCAAAGCTCAAGAAGGGCAAGCAGAAGGTGCTGACGCCCTGGGAGTGTCGCCAGCGCTACTGCAAGTGCGTCGAGGGCGACGGCCAGGGCACCTGCTACGAAGACAAGATGATCCGCTGCATCGAGAAGACCGGGCACGCGGGATATGGCTGCGGCGCGGGCTGAGCTGCCGCTCTGAGCTGCCTCTAGAAGGCGCTCTCGCCGGTGAGCGCGCGACCCAACGCGAGGGTGTGAATCTCGTGGGTTCCCTCGTAGGTGTAGGTGCTCTCCAGGTTCAAGGCGTGTCGGATCACGTGGTACTCGGTCGTGATGCCGTTGGCGCCCAGGACCGCGCGTGCGTCACGAGCCGCGTCGAGCGCGGTCTGGCAAGCGTCGCGCTTGAACAGGCTCACCTGCACGTGATGAAGCGCGTCGAGCTCCTTGAGGCGCCCATAATGCACGCCGAGCACGCAGCCGTGCACGATGCGCGCGCCCATGTCCGCGAGCTTCTGCTGGATGAGCTGCTTGCGGGCCAGGGGTACGCCGAACTGGGTGCGCTCCTGGGTGTACGCGACCGCCTGGTCGAGGCAGAAGCGCGCGGCGCCCAGGACCCCGAAGCCCACGGAGTAGCGCGCGTTGGTCAAGCAGCGCAGAGGACCGCCGAGGCCCTTGGCCTCAGGCAGTCGATTCGCGTCCGGGACGCGGACCTGGTCCATCACGAGAGAGCCGGTCGCGCTCGCGCGCATGCTCATCTTTCCAGGGATGTTGTGGGCCTCGTAGCCCGGCATGCCCTTCTCGACGATGAAGCCGCGGATGGACGCCGCGTCCTCGCCCGTCTTCGCCCACACGATGGCGAGGTCAGCGAACTCAGCGTTGGTGATCCACATCTTGTTCCCGGTGATCAACCAGTCGTCGCCGTCCCGAACGGCCCGGGTCGTCATGCCTCCGGGATCGGAGCCATGCATGGGCTCGGTGAGTCCAAAACAGCCGATGGCGCGCCCTGCGGCCATCTCGGGGAGCCATCGCTGCTTCTGCTCCTCGGTTCCGTAGCGCCAGATGGAGAACATGGCGAGGCTGGTCTGAACGGAGACGAAGGACCGCAGGCCTGAGTCTCCCGCCTCCAGCTCGTAGCACGCGAGCCCGTAGGCCACGTGGCTCGCGCCTGCGCAGCCATAGCCCTCAAGGTTGGCGCCGAGCACGCCGAGCTCCGCGATCTCGCCGATGAGCTCGCGGGCGAAGATGCCCTGCTCAAAATCGTCGGTGATGCGAGGCATGTAACGGTCGGTGACCCAGCGCTTGACCGAGTCGCGGATCGTGCGCTCCTCGTCCGTGAGCAGAGGCTTCCAACCGATGATGTCGTCGAGTGTCATTGCGTCCATAAGAGCGGCCTATCAGGGGAACGAGGGGGCGCGCAAGGGCTGAGTCGCGAGGGTTGATGTCTTGCAATGGCGGCGGAGGCCCTTGACCATGGGGGGGATGCGCTCACGGCTATTCACTTCGACGCTCCTGTGCGCCACGCTTGTGGTGGTCTCGGGGGCCTATGGTCAGGGGCTGACGACCGGCGCGGCACCCCCAGGGGTGATCGCGCGCACCAGCGGTCTCTCCCCGCTGGCCCAGTTTGGCGTGGCCTGGGGGGCTGCGCTCGTCGCCCTCGTCGTGGCCTTCTTGTGGCGACGACGGGGCGGAGAGTCGATCACGACCTCGGTGCGCTTGCGACCCAACCACATCATCCCAGCGACCTTTCAGGTGCTGATCTTCAGCTACTGGGCGCTGTACTGGGAGCCTCTGACCGACCACGTCTGGGCTCTCGGGGTCCAGCTGATCTTCGCCTACACCCTGGACCTGGCCATCGGCGTGTGGACCGAGCGCGCCTGGCGGATCGGCCTGGCCCCAGTGCCGGTCGTCCTGAGCACCAACCTCTTCGTGTGGTTCACCGGCGCGGGCTTCTGGCTGTTCTTTCTGGTGGCGGCCATCGCGCTCCTCTCCAAGGCGGCCCTCAAGAGGGAGTCGGGTCATATCTTCAACCCCTCGGCCCTGGGGCTCTCCCTGGTCGGCCTGCTCTGTATTCCGCTCCCAGCTCCGGAGTTTTGTTACGACATCGCCCATGAGCTCAACGTCACGCCCTCGATGACCGAGTTCTTGATCCTGGTCGCGCTCCTGGCCCAGCTTCGCGTGCCCATCGTGCTGGTGAGCCTCGGGGCGGCCGCCTCGCTGTGGGCGAGCGTCGAGGTGCCGATCTTCCTCTCGCGCTACTTCTCGGTGCACGGTCTTGAGACCTTCGCCACCTACGTCCCTATTTGGTACTGGGCGCCCGTCTTTCTGGTCCTGGCGCTCCTGGCCACAGATCCGAAGACCATCCCGAAGACCCCCGCAGGGAGGCTGCTCTTCGGGTTGATCCTGGGCACAGGGATCGCCCTGGCCAGCGCGGCCCTCACCGCGGCGGGTCATAACGACTTTATGGCGAAGGTCCTGCCCGTACCGCTGGCCAACTTCCTGGTTCCCTGGTGCGACCGGATGGCGGAGCGCCTGGATGCGCGACTCCGACCGGCGCTCGATCCCCTGTGGAACTGGGCCCATGTCGCGCTCTGGGTCTCGCTCACGGCCTTGTCGCTCCTCGCTCCCGGCAACAAGGCCAACCTCTTTGAGGTGAAGCTTCACGAGATGGGGCTCACCCGTCAGATCGTTCAGTCAGAGGGCCGAGCGACCTGCGAGAGCAACCCGGCCTTCTGCGAAGGCTTCTCCTTCTTGAAGGAGATCAGGCTCTGGTTGGATCCATGACCACTCGAGCGGCCTGCTCAGAGCGGTCGAGAGCGATGACCAGCGGTTGATCGGAGCGCTGTCGCTCATCGAAGTCCTCGCGACACGACAGCCCCTGCCACCCGATGGAGATCAGGGTCTGGGCTACGGAGCCCCCCAAGCTCGAGCCGGGTCCGAGCAGGAGGAGCTGCTCGGGCGCGAAGGACCTCAGAGCCACGACGAGCGAGCGCGTGAAGTCATAAGGCTCCACGACCTGGTGGCCCAGCGTGTAGGCCGCGATCTCCTCGGGATCGGAGACCCCGGGACGCGCCACGCGCCCGGCGCCGTCGATGAGGGTCACCTCAGGAGAGCGCCACTGAAGATCCGCCAGACTCTCTCGGCCCAGGCGGCTCGCCTCCGCCATAAGCGGGGTGTGGTAGGCGGCGTGAAAGGTCAGTCGATAGGGGTAGGACGTCCGTCCCAGCTTTCGGACCGGAAGGAGGGCGTCGAGGGCGTCGAGCTGCGCGGTCTCGCCCGCGAGCACG
>CALCNF010000451.1 GCA_937897815.1 uncultured Pseudomonadota bacterium
ACAGGTGTTCGTCTCACCGGTCGCCACGCACTGCCCCTCGCCATCGCAGCTGTCGAGCGAGCAGACGTTATCATCCAGATCGCACTCCACGCCTGCGGGCATGGGGATCACCACGGAGCACTCCCCAGTGGCCGGGTCGCAGCTGAACTCTGAGACACAGGGGTCGTCAGGCTCGGGGCAATCCACCGCGGACTCTGGGTCGACCTCGCAGTTTCCGTCCTGGCACGTCGCCGCGCCAAAACACCCGACGCTGCAATCCGAGCCGTCGGGCTCGTAGGTGATCACACATCCCACCTCCGGATCGCAGGTCGCGATCTCACAGGTCTCCGCGGAGCAGACCACGTTGGTCGCGCCGGTGCACACGCCCGAGACGCACGTGTCACCGATCGTGCAGGCGTTTCCGTCATCGCACGTGGCTCCGTCCTCACTGTCCTCGCAGACATCAGGCGTCACGTCGCTGGCGTCGCTGGCGTCGCTGGGATCCGTTTGCCCGTCTGTCTGGCCATCGGAGGGCTCGTCGCTGTCCCCAGACGCGACAATATCCTCGCTCGTGTTCTCAGGAAGCTCCTCGACCGAAGAGCATCCAAAGAAGAGGAACAGTGAGCAGACGGTGAGGGCGCCGAGGTGGCGAGCGTGGGCGAAGCGATTCATAAACGGAAGACTCCAAGTCAGGCTGCGCTTGAGGGTAATCGTTCGGAGCACCGAAGTCGAAACGCATCCTCGAGGAAGGCCATCGAATGGGCGTTGTGAGGGGTCCGATAAGCGGCACGCAACAAGGGGCGATGCCATTTTATTCTCAAGCCTTCTGAATATGGGCCGAAGGAACCAGTGAAGGGTCAGCGCAAGCTCCCTTCGCCCCAAAGTCCATTCATACGTCGCGAGGTCGCGTCCCGGGTTGGGATCGCTGAACTCCACGACAACGGCAAACCCTCCGCGAGGTGGGGACGCAAAGCCACGGGTCTCATGGAGACAGCCGGGCTACCGAAAGGAGAAGAATGATGCGTACGACGATGAACAGTTTCTTTGCGTGTTGGCTGGTCGCTACTGTGGCCGGCTGTGACATTCACCTTCCTGCGAGCGCGTCCGAGGCGCTCGACAATATGAACGCCGAGTCCGCGACAAGCGAGACCTTCGCCGCCGCCGCTGAGGTGGCCGCTGAGGGGCTGCAGGACTACTCCCGCTGCGAGCAGCTGTGCTCCAAGGGCGGCGATTGTGGCGTCTGGCCCGCCGCAGACAGCCACGGCTCCTGCGTCACCGAGTGCACGGCCCGCGGGATCGCGGGTGACCTTCATATGGAGGCCACCCTGCGGTGCTTTGAGGAGGCGGCCGAGTGCGTAGACATCGAGGCCTGCCAGGAATCGGCCGGAGAGCCCTGTCCCGAAGGCGCGGTCGACCATGCAGAAGATTCGATCTGCGTCTGCTCGGCCGGCCAGTGGGAGTGTGCTGAGGGTCCCTCGGAGGACCAAGAGCACGGCGATCACAACCTGAGCGTCTCCGACTGCGCCGTCGCCTGCGACGCCGTGGAGGCCTGCTCGAACGAGTCGGCCGACGGCTGCTTCGCGACCTGCCTGCACGACAGCGCAGACCCCAGCATTCAGAACAGCGTGCACTGCATCCTCGGAGCCCATGACTGCGGCCAGGTCATGGACTGCGCCGGCATCCTCGCTGAGGTCGACGCCCCGTCGGAGAGCGAGCACGACGTCGAGCCCGAGTGCCCCCCCGGAGCCGCCTTCACCCAAGCGGACGGGTCGGTCTGCGTGTGCACGGATGAGGCCCACTGGGTCTGCGAGGAGGGCGCCTCCAATCCGACAGAGGATGGGGCTCCCAAGCTCCTGGACGCGGGAGTCTGCCATGAGATCTGCGATCCCGCTGAGAGCTGCGGCTTCCTGCCCACCGGGCACTGCGACGAGGTCTGTGCCATGGGTGCGATGGTCTCTGGCGAGACGGTGGCCTGCCTGTTCGATGCAGGGCACTGTGGAGAGGTCTTCTCCTGCTTGCAGGGAGGCGAGAGCGCGCCTCCTTCCGCCGCTCAACAGGACCAAGAGTGTGCCCCGGGTGACGTGTCCGAGGACGGCTGCTTCTGTCAAGACGACGGCTTCTGGTTCTGCGAGCCCGTGGACGAGCCAGCTCCCGCTGTCGAGGAGAACGGCGAGTGCGTCCCCGGTGACGTGTCCGAGGACGGCTGCTTCTGTGACGAGGACGGCGCGTGGTTCTGTGAGCCCATGAGCGAGACGGGGGACCTGGAGGCCGACTGCGGACAGGTCTGCGACAAGATCGCTGATTGCAACGGCATCCCCCACGAGTTCTGCGTCCAGCTCTGCCTCTCCCAGTTCGGTCAGGAGGGCATCCACACCTGCTTCTTCGAGGCACAGACCTGCGAGGAGCTCGACGCCTGCTCGAACCCGGACGCCTCGGCGCCCGTAAATGGCGCTGAGTGTGTGCCCGGTGAGGTCGACGGCGAGGGCTGCTTCTGTAAGGACGACGGCCACTGGAGCTGCGGCGCCCCGGGCTCGGGACCGGACTGCCTGCCGGGTGCTCCCTGTGAGAACTATGAGGAGGAGAACGATCCTTGTGACGAGGACGGAGCTGGCTGCGAGATGCCCTCCGATGAGCCTGCTGAGCCTAGCGATCCCGCGGATTTCGACGACAGCGACGAGCCCGCGGATCCCATGGATGAGGGCGCTGACTTCGACTGCTCCGATGTGGACATCGACCGCGAGCTGATGATCACCGACCTGAGCGTCGTCGAGGACCCGAGCCGAACCTTCGACGGCTGCGTTGGAAACCCCAACGGAGCGTGGGCCTTCGGCACCCTCATGACCCACATGGCCGGAGACCAGGACCCCGGAGAGTTTACGCTGGGCTGGCTCGAGCAGTGGACCATGGACCAGGAGCTCAACGGCTTCGTCTCCCCCGCTCGTCTGAGCATCGAGGATCAGGTCATCCAGCCCTGGATGGAGCGGAGCGGCGGCGAGTCCCTGGACATGGCCAAGGCGCCCTTCCGACTGCTGGCTATCGTGAATCGACTCGACCTGCGTAAGACCGATGGCGGTGATTTCCACGCTGGCGAGGGACGGTTCGTCTTCGGACTCGTCGACGTGGAGTCTGGCTGCATGCCCCGAGAGTTTGTCGTCATCTTCGAGTACGGACAGCCCGCCGCGACGGTCGCTGAGATTCAGGACTGGGCTCACGCCTGGCACGGGCTGAGCGCTCACGGTTTTGGTCCGGACTACAATGAGTCTCTCGAGGCGGTCACCAACGGCTTCACCGGTCCCGGAGCGGACCCGAGCAAGCCCAATGGTAGCTCCATCAACCAGATCCGAACCAATGAGATCGTGCTGGACGGTCCCTGGGAGCTGCGCGAGTTCCGCGTCCAGCTCGGCGGTCAGCTGGCTCAGGTCTCGGTGAAGCAGGAGCCCGGCGACGAGCTCAAGAACGCCCCGGAGCTGGCCGAGTGGATCAATGACAATGAGGCGGATGTGCTCGAGAGCACCCATGTGGTCCCCGACCACATGCTCGGCCCGGCGGCCCCGGTGACGGGTCTGTGGGCGCCCGTGGGTGTCGACAACGACGAGGCGCGACACAAGTTCGCCTTGAACACCTGCTCGGGTTGCCACCAGGCCGAGACCGGGGCTCCGTTCCTCCACGTGGGGAGCCGCTTCCCCGGAGAGGAGACCCCCCTGTCTGCCTTCCTGGTCGGTGGGAGCACCTTCGACCCGGTCTCTGGCGCCATGCGCGAGTTCAATGACCTCGAGCGACGCATGATCGACCTGTGCGAGCTGGTCGATGAGGCGGGCGGTGAGGAGGCGGTCCACGACGTGGACATCGCGCCCGCTTGCTCCGCGGACTGAGCGTTCGAGTGAGCTTCGACGCGGAGGCGTCATCGGGGATCTGCTCCCCGGTGGCGCCTCTCGCGTGAAGGGGCCCACGACCGATCCTGGAGGCAGGCGAGCTCCGCCAGTTCGAGTGGAAGGGGGCGCCTAGTGCGTCGCGTGGAAGTGATCTATTCTCGGACCCCTCGACACAGATCGTCACGCTGACCGCGCCAACACCTCCATGCGGCCTCGGCGCGAAAGGCAGTTGATATGACCGCTGTAGCCAAGGGTATCGCCGACTCCAAGGCGTTCAACGACTTCATCGTATACGCCATCTTGTTCGCGGGTCTCCTCGTAGGGATCCAGACCTATGAGGCGACGAGCCCGGTGGTGCGCGAGTGGATGGGGCTCATCGATCTGCTCGATGAGATCATCTTGTGGATCTTCGTCGCCGAGGTCATCGTCAAGACCCTCGCTGAGGGGAGCCGACCGTGGAGGTACTTCTTCGACCCGTGGAACGTCTTTGATTTCACGATCGTCGCGGTCTGCTTTCTCCCCTTCGATGCG
>CALCNF010000452.1 GCA_937897815.1 uncultured Pseudomonadota bacterium
AGCAAATGGACTGAAACCTAGAATTGGTATTCGGCTGTCAGTCGGGCGTCGAGACCGGCAGCGTCGTAACCAGAGCCGTGGATTCGGTAGGACGCGTCGAGGGCGTTCTTCAGGCTCAGGGAGGTGCGCAGGGCGGGCAGCGGTCGGAAGCTGGCCGCCGCGTTGAGGGTCATCCAGCCGTCCGTCCCCCGGCAGTCATCACCCAGGGTCGTTCCAGGGTTTTCGGGATCTTCACAGATGCGCAGATCGCCCCGGTCGCTCGGCCCCAGCTCGTTCTGGGCCGCGGCTCCCTCGAGCCAGGCGGAGACCGTCCAGGAGCGCTCGCCGCCCCGCCAACGGAGACCGACGTTACCCATCATGGGTGGGACACGCCCTGCGGCCTCGGCTTCAGCGTCCTTCTCGGCGGGCTGAACCTCGCCTCGAATCCAGGACATCTGACCGAAGCCAGAGAGCCCGTTCCACTCGCCGGTCCTCAGCGCGAATTCATAGCCTTCATAGCGAGCGGAGTCTGCGTTCACGCGCCGCTTCACCGGGGCCCCGTCGTAGGTCGACTCACCCTCATACAGCGCGTCCACGCGTGTGATGGCGTCCTCGATGTCGGTCACGAACCACGAGGCGTGCAAAAAGATGGCGCGCTTCATGTAGCGAGCTCCGATCTCTACCGTGGTGCTGCGCTCAGGCTCAAGGGAGTCGTTGGGGATCTCGAAGCTCTTACCGGTGTTGCCCAGGGCCGTGGTCTCCTGGAGGTTCGGCGCTCGAAAGCCCTGGGACCAGGAGGTGAACAGGGCCAGATTGTTCGCGACGATCAGTCGCGCGCCGCCGTCGAACACGGGAGCCTCGACGCTGTAGTTCACGTCGCCCAGGTCGGGGACGTCAGGGGCGAACGCCTGGATCCGACTCCATCGAGCGCCTCCGCGGAGCACGAGCTCAGCGTTGCCCTCGGATACCCAGGGTCGTCCCTCGAGGGTCAGAAAGGCGTCTGTCGCGGAGTAGGTCGAGCCTTCGGAGAAGTTACCCCGGTCCGCGGCGACGACCGCGAAGCCGTCGGAAGCTCGGGCGTCATCGAGCTTGGAAGATACGGTCTCATGTCGCGCGTCGACGCCCAGCATGGCCTTCGCTCTTCCGCCAAACCATCGGCTGTCCGTCAGCAGGCTCACGCCGGCCGCATGGACGCTGTCTTCGTACTGACGCTTTCGGGTGATCACGCTCGCGTCGTCCTCAAGACACGCCGCGCTTCCCGCGAGGATGTCGTCTCCCAGGTCACAGCTGTTGCGATCGACCTCATCGACGATGTGGTGGTAGCTCACCGTCGCCTGAAGGCGCTTGATTCCGTCCCCCATCCACCGCTTGCGAGCGGTCAGGTACGCCAGGTGGTCGGTGTTGCCATAGACGCGGATGTCGCCCGTGTTGATCTTGTCGATTCGTGTCGCTCCAGAGATCTGCGTGCCGAAATACCCAACGGTCACATCCTGGCGGTTGCCGAGCTCCATGCGGGCCTTGGCGCGCCAGTCCCCCTGGAGGAAGTCGGAGCGCGGCACCTCGTCCCCACCACCGGTGCGCAGGGTCGAGTGATTTCGGAGAGAGCCGCCGACCCAGCCAGCCAGGCTGCCTTCCCGGGCCTCGACCTGCAGGCCGAGCTCAGTCGAGAGGTCGGCGCTCGCGCCTCGCACGATGGCGAGACCGCCCAGGCCGTCCTCTCTACGAAGCCCGCGAGTTCGGTAGTGCATCACGCCGCCGATGGCGTCGGAACCGTAGAGCACGGAGCCCGGTCCCAGGAGCACCTCGATAGAGTCCAGGGCCATGGGGTCCAGGAGCGCCGCATACTGATTCGGTCCGGTTCGAAAGGTCGAGAGGTTCAGGCGCACGCCATCGACGAGGATCAGGTTCTTGGGGCCGATTTGACCTCGAAGAACAGGAGCTCCTGCGCCTCGGTTCGTGCGCTGAAGCATGACGCCTGGAACGGTGCCGATGGCCTCGGCACCGTCTTGGGGCTGGTGCTCAGCGAGGACCGTATCTCCGACGCTGAGGAGGACTCGGTCAACGTCGAAGGCCTGGGCCGGCCTCCGCTGGGAGGTCACCACGGTGCGGTTGGGCGAGACGGCGGGCGTCTTCGGTTGGCCCATTTGGGCTGAGGTATCGGTTGGCGAAGCGCTCGGAGTGGGCGCCGCTGATGGGGCTGGCTCGGCGGGGCTGGCCTTCTCTTCCGCTGGCGGAGCGCCCGGCTCGTCGCCGGATGCACACCGCTCAAGCTCCTCGTTCGACGTGGCCTTCGCCATACACTGCAGCTCAGCGACGGATCGAGCCGCACACTCGCTCGCACAGCGCGCCCCTTCACCTCCGAGGCGTTCGACGTTCGCGCAAGCGGCGTCGCAGTCGCTCTGCGCAGGGGCCTCTGCTGGCGCAGGGGCCTTTGCTGGCGCAGGAGCCTGGGCCACGGCGGCAGGCATGAGGGAACAAAGCAGAAGGGCGGCTCCAATGAATGGGCCGCAAACAATCGGAAAGGGTCGAGTCAATCCACGTCTCTCATGGTCTGGGGACGCTTGGGTGAAGCGCGCCAGTCTCTATTTCTTCTGAGGCGCTCCAGGCGTGAACTCTGCGGTCCATGTGACCTTGCCTACGCGCTTCCCATCCAGCATGGCAAACGGGGCGACGAGGTCACCCTCCAGGGCCGTCCTCGGCAGGGTGCCATCCTCGGGGATCACGACGCTGCTTCCGATCAGGAACGTGATGCGATCGGAGGGAATCGTGCCGAGGAACGTCGGATCATCTTCTCCCCCCGTGTGGCGCCGTCGCAGCGTTGGGTCAGCTGGCGCCCACGAGATGCCGGGGAGCTGGAACTCCGTCCAGGCGTGGCTTCGCTTCGCCTCGCCCTCCAGTTTGGAGCGATGCAGTCCCTGCATGACGCGCGCGGGCACGCCGCGTGATTTCAAGAGTTCGCTGAGAAGGGAGGCCAGACCGTGGGCGCTCGCCTTGCTGCCGCCCGCGACCTCGGCCGCGCTGTCGCTGCCGTCCTCGCTGACCTCTCGCTTCATGCTCTCACCGATGGCCGCCTGGAAGGCGTCAAAGGGCTTCAGGGAGTCCTCTCCGAGGCCCTGCGAGACCTTCGTGATGTTGGCGTCCGCGCTCGGCGCTCCGACCTCGGGCTTCTTGCCCTCATCCCAGGTGGTTCCTCGGGCGATGTCTAGACTTCCCTGAGTCCCGACGCGGCGCGTGATCTGGTACTTCGCTTCGTAGGTGTGCTCGCTACCCTTGAGGGCGTCGGAGACGAAGAAGAGGTTGTGTCCGTCCTCCGCGGGCATCACGGCGCCTGAGATCCCGCTGTGCTCGCTCTTGGTCACCTTCTGGAATCGTCCGTCTCGAGCGCTCGCGGCGAGAACGCGAGCGCCATCGGGGAGCTCGGTGAAGGTCGCCTTAATCGACAGGGTGCAGGATCGGTCGACGAACGGCGTCGGCCGGTCGGGCTTACCCGAGGGTTTCGCCAGGGAGGCCTTGTCTGCCTCAAGTTGCTTGTCGTTCTCCTCGCTGTTGCCCTTCTTTCGCTCATCTTCGACGCGCGCCTGCTCGGCCTGAGCCTGCTTCATTCGCTCCATCTCTTCCGACTCATCGGCGGCGCAGCCGAGCGGGCCGGCCAAAAGGAACGCGCAGGGTACGAGGGCGAGATAAACCTTTATGGACTTCACGAGAGACTCCTTGTAGAGGCCGTTTCCCATAGACGGGTTCGTCGGACGCGCGCCTCCGATTTCGATCTCACGATAGAAACGAATACGCTTCGTCCGGCCTTCACGGTTGGATGAACATAGGCATGCTATGCGATCACGGTTGAATTCGTACACCCCTGTTGCTCTCGCGCTGCTCGGCGCCTCCCTGGTAGGTCTCGGCTGTGGCGCGGATCCCGAGGCTCAGTCGCAGTCGACGGCAGAGGGTGAGGCGTTAGATGTGCTGGGCTTTGACGCCCTGGACCTTGAAATCAGCGTTCATGAACATGAGGTCCAGCCGCTCCCTGATGTGTCCGAGGACATGGAGGCGGAGCAGGGCCCGGACGCCCTGCCGGCCGCCGAGCTCTCCCCGCGGACCTGCACAGCGAGCTTCCGATATGAACCCACGGAGACGGCCCCCGAGACCGTGCATGTGGCGGGCTCCTTCAACGGTTGGGACGTTGGCGCCTTCCCTCTGACCGAGGGAGAGGGCGGGGTCTGGACCGGTGACCTCGATCTCACGGGCCTGGAAGAAGGCTCGTATGGCTACAAGCTCGTTCTCGATGGGAACGACTGGCAGCTGGATGAGTCGACGATGATGCGTCGGTTCGACGATGGGTTCATCAACAGCAAGCTTCTGGTGCCCAACTGTCACGCTCCGCTTCTTGAGGTGAAGGAGTCTTCTTCCGATCCCGCGACGGGCAGCGTGCGCATTGAGGTGGCGGTCCTGACGGGCGTCGACGGCGAGCTGGACATAGACAGCCTGGCCGTTCGCCACGGGTTTGAAGCGCTCCCAGGAGTATGGGATGCGGCCCGGGGGACGCTGCTCGTCGATCTCGAGCTCCTCGACTACGGCAAGCACACGTTCCAGTTCGACGCCTCGGGG
>CALCNF010000453.1 GCA_937897815.1 uncultured Pseudomonadota bacterium
CCGTCCAGCGCCTCAAGCCCCGGCGCTGGGTATGGCGGCAGCAAAGGCGCATCGCTGAGGCACGTGGAGGTGGGCGGTCGCGGTATGGGCCCTCGTCGCGAGCTCGATCAGATGACGGCCCGCGTGCGCGGCACCGCCATGGGCGGCGAGCGGTCAGCAATGCCGCTGGTCGCCAACTCCATGGAGGCCGTCGCTCAGAGCGCCATGCGGAGCGCGACCACCGAGCGGGCCCCGGGAGACCGAGTTCACGAGGAGCGCGTCTCCAGCGCGACCAACCAGGGGTCGGAGGCGTCCGGTGAGACGGGCGCTCAAGACAACACCTTGAGCAAAGAGGCCTTCGAGGCGTTGGCCCAACAGATGGCTGACCGTGTGGCTCGGGAGCTCAAGAGAGAACGAGAGAGGAGAGGCCAATGGACCTGATCGGAATGGCAAAGGGCGCCAAGGGCGGCGGCGCCGACAAATACAGCGAGCTCATCCGCAGCGGGCAGCTGCAGAAGGCGCTGCTCAAGGCCTACAAGGAGCCTGGCGGCGGCGAGCTGACCGAGCTCGATGTGGAGTTCTTCCTGAACCCGAAGTCGATCCAGGTCGTGAAGTCGGTCTCCCTTGAGTCACCGCAGACGGAAGGCCACACGAAGGAGACCCGCTGGAAGGCCACAGACCCGATTCGTCTGACCCTCGGTGAGCTGTGGTTTGACACCTATGAGGAGCGCACGAGCGTTCGCTCTCGTTACATTGACCGTCTGGAGAAGCTCCTACAGTACGTGGAGGACACGCATCACATCCCGTGCGTTCGTTTCGTCTGGGGTCAGTTTACGCAGGGGACGGATCAGGACCCTGGCTACAACTTCTATGTGGAGAAGCTGTCCGTCGACTACACGATGTTCCTTCCGGATGGGACGCCGGTGCGCGCCAAGGTGCAGCTGGATCTCAAGCAGTGCCAGGTCATCGAGGATGAGGGTAAGCGCAAACCAAAGCAGTCTCCTGACCACGCGAAGCTCTACACAGTGCGCCGCGGGGATACGCTCCAGGGGATCGCGACCGTGGAGTACGACGATCCTCGTGAGTGGCGTCGCATTGCGGACACCAATGGCATCGACGATCCCATGAGTCTCACGCCTGGAATCAAGCTCCTGGTACCCCCGATCATCAAGTAGTGGAGCCGGTCGCCAAGACCCGCCGAGAGGAGCCCGCGTGTCCCAGAGCAGCAAGCACTTCCTAGGAATCAACATCAAGTTCGATGGCAGCACCGAGATCACCGGTGACACCAAGAATGTTCAGACCAAGGACGGGGCCTACATCTCTCGTATCCAGGTGGATCAGGGGCTGGACAGCCCGGACTACTTCTCCATCAGTCTTCAGATGATGACGGACGCCAAGTTCCTCCTGCTCGACTCCATCCGTCCTGGAACCGAGGTGGAGATCAACATGGGCTACGAAGAGGAGGTCACGCTGTTTCGCGGCGAGGTGAGCTACCTGGAGCCGTCTTTTCAGCCGGACGTTCACCTCTTGACGATCAGCGGTTTCGACAAGGTCCACCGGCTCACGCGGGGTACCAGCTCAAGGACCTGGGGAGACGGGCACGAGATTGATCAAGACGCCGAGATGATCGCCAGCGAGGTGGTCAATGAGTCGGTAGCTCGCAAGGGAGAGACGAGCGATGCGCTGACCGGCGAGACCTCAGGTGGCGCGGGGGAGGGCGGAGCGAGCGCAGCGGCCGGTTCGGCTCCAGCCGGCTCGGCTCCTCCTGGATCGGTTCCCGGCGGAGCGACTCCCGGCGGAGGGGCGCCCGGCGGAGCGACTCCCGGGGGGGCGACTGCAGACGGCGCGGATCCCGGTGCGCCGGATGCCGCTGGCGCGGAGGGCGAAGGGTCCGAGGGCCAACTCTACGAGTACATCTCCCAGCTTGAGGTGAACGACTACCAGTTCTTGCGTGGCATCGGTTCATCGGTGGCGCTGAACCTGGAGTCTGCTTCGAATGAGGACGCTGGCAAGCTGGTGTTTCGTAAG
>CALCNF010000454.1 GCA_937897815.1 uncultured Pseudomonadota bacterium
GAGCAGGATGTCTGCTGCGAGACTCAGCAGGGCGTGATGATCGTGGACGCGGCGGACTGCCCCGCGGCGCAGCAGCTGACCATGGACCAGTGTGAGGATCCCCAGGAGGACGTCTGCTGTGAGACGGCCGCTGGGGTGATGTGGGTGCCCGCGGACCAGTGCGGCGCGGCTCAGGTGTTGCCTGACGCCATGTGCGAGGACGAGGAGCCTGGGCTCACGACCTGCGTGGCGTTCCAGGCCATCGACATGGCGGGGCTACCCTATGCCATGAACACCGGTGTCACGCTCCAGAGCTACCTGGGAACCGGCCCCTACACGGGCGTGCCCAGCTCCAATGGATGCAGCACGGTCCCGGTGGACGGGCAGCGTGGTCACGCCGGAGTCGGCAGCGATGGCCCGGTGACCTTCGACACGCCCATCAGCTCCTTCTACATCCTCCAGCTGAACGTGCAGGAGGGCGATGACCTGACCTTCGCGGAGCCGAACACCATCACTCAGATGGGCTGCGCTCCGGGCGGAACGGCCGGCAACGCCTATTACCGGGTGGATCTGGATACGCCGCAGACGACCGTCACGGTTCAGGACATCGATCCTGGCGGCGGCTCGGGCTACTCCTACATGATCGCTGAGTGCGTCCAGGAGGCGCCCGCCGTCTGCTGTGATGGCGCTCAGGGCCCCTCGGTTGTCCCCGTGGGCGACTGCGACCCCGCCGATGTCCTTCCGGACGCCTCGTGCACGGGTGACCCGCCGCCGGTTCAGACGGAGTGCGCCCACTGGACGCTCATCGACATGGCGGCGCTCCCACACACCATGAATTCGGGTGTGACCGTGAGCAGCTATGCGGGTCTCGGTCCGTACCTGGGAGGCGTGCCAAGCGATAACGCCTGCACCACGGTTCCTGTGGATAGCTCACGAGGGGTCGCGGCGGTCGGCGTGGATGGCGTGCTCGACTTCGATCAGCCCGTCAGCGAGCTCTACCTGGCGACCTTCCATGTCCAGGACGGCGATGACCTCTTCACCGCGCCGAGCGGCACGTACACCCCCGTGGGCTGCGCTCTCTCAAGCGTGGCGGGGGGCGAGCTTCAGCACGTGGTCCTGGATTCACCCTCAAGCCAGGTCGCGGTGCAGGACCTCGATACAGGCGGCGGGTCTGGGTACTCCTTCATGCTCGCGGAGTGCACGGAGTGGCTGAAGCTTTGAGCTGAAACGGTCCAGCCCCTGACCTCATGACAACGAGCGCGGTCATCCTCGAACGAGGGTGGCCGCGCTCGTCACGTTTCGGGGTTGAAACGGGTACGCTCAGGGGGTGACTGGAGCCGCGATGACGTCTTGCTCGTCGCGCTCCGTGTCCTCGAGTCGGTCCTGCTTGGCCGCGTCATTTCGGTGGGCCTGCAGCTCGTTGAGGTAGGCCGTGTCTACGTCGCCCGTGACATAGGAGCCTGAGAAGACCGAGTCCTCGAAGGAGCCGATGTCCGGATTTCCCTCGCTCCCGGCCGCGCGAAGGTCGTCCAGGTCGAGGTAGAAGAGCCGGTCGGCCCCAATGGCCTCGCAGACCTCGTCCTCGGTGCGGTCGTAGGCGATGAGCTCATCGGCCGATGGCATGTCGATGCCGTAGACGTTCGGGTAGCGCACCGGCGGGGCCGCAGAGGCGAAGTAGACGCTCGTCGCGCCGGCCTCCCGGGCCATCTGAATGATCTGGCCGCTGGTGGTCCCGCGTACGATGGAGTCGTCGACGAGCAGCACGCTCTTTCCGCGAAACTCGAGGCCGATGGCGTTGAGCTTCTGGCGGACCGAACGCTTGCGGATCTGTTGGCCCGGCATGATGAATGTGCGGCCAATGTAGCGGTTCTTGATGAAGCCCTCGCGGTACTTCGCTCCCAGGTGGTGGGCGACCTGAATCGCCGCGCTCCGGCTTGTGTCCGGGACGGGGATGACCACGTCGATGTCGTGGTCGTGCCAGACGCGCTGGATCTTCGCGGCGAGCTTGTCGCCCATACGCAGCCTGGACTTGTAGACCGAGATCCCGTCCATCAGGGAGTCGGGCCGGGCCAGGTAGACGAGCTCAAAGAGGCAGGGGCGCAGCTGGGGGTCGTCCGCGCACTGCTGCGCGTGCACCTCGCCGTTGCGCTGGAAGATCACCGCCTCGCCCGGCGCTACGTCTCGCTCCAGCTCAAAGCCCAGGGCGTCGAGGGCCACGCTCTCCGAGGAGACCATGTACTCGACCCCCTCGTCCGAGTACTGCCTTCCGAAGACCAGGGGGCGGATCCCGTGGGGGTCCCGGAAGGCGATCATGCCGAAGTCGGGAACCATGGCCACGACCGCGTAGGCTCCCCGACAGCGACGGTGCAGTCCCGCGACGGCCTGGAAGACCGCCTCCGTGGTCAAGGGGCCGCCTGCCGACCGCTCCAGCTCGCTGGCCAGCACGTTCAGCAGGACCTCGGAGTCGGACTCGGTGTTCAGGTGGCGGTTGCCGCGCTGGACGAGCTCGCGCTTGAGCTCATCCGCGTTGGTCAGGTTGCCGTTGTGGCCCAGGACGAAGCCGTAGGGCGAGTTCACGTAGAAAGGCTGGGACTCGGCCGAGTTGGCCCGGCCAGCGGTCGGGTAGCGGACGTGTCCAATACCGAGATTGCCCTCCAGGTCGCGCATGTGTCGCGACCGGAACACGTCCTTCACCAGGCCATTGCCCTTCCTCATGAGCACACGCCCGCGGTGTACCGTAGCGATGCCCGCGGCGTCCTGACCGCGGTGCTGCAGCACCGTCAGAGCGTCATAAATTCGTGTGTTCACCGGCCCTTGGCCGAGAAGTCCAACGATACCGCACACAGGGGCCCCCAGATCCGAGAGACCTACATACACGCGGGCGCGGGGAACAACAACCTCCAACCCAAGGCCTGCGAGAGGGACACGGACTTCCGGCGTGGGTCGAAGGCGCCCCCAGAAGGGTAGGGGAGCGAACCCTCTCGCATGGACACCAGTACCGCAAAGGTCTCTCCCTCCGGCCCTCGCCATGGTCCGCAGAGTTCGCCCTCGTCGTCGAGGGTTCCATGGGCCCGGCGAAGTTTGGTGGCGGACGAGCGGAACCTGCATCACCGTAGTCTTTACGGGCGTGAGGTTCACGAATGCGCGCTCGCGAGCCATGATTCGAGGGGCTCAATGATTCGGTTCAGACTTCATTCCCACGGCTTCAGGAAGCGCCCCATGCTCTCTATTCGATTCGCGTTGTTCGGTTTTGCCCTGCTGCTGGTCGCGGCGTGCGGCGTCTCTGCAGATTCCGGCGCTGATGCGGCGAACAACGACATCGCGGCTCTCGATGTAGAGGCGAGCGTCGACGCGGCGGAGACGACGGACATCCAGGCCGAGGAGGACACCTCGGCCCCGCCCAGCGCAGACACGGCGTCGCCAGAGGAGAAGCCAGAGATTGCTCCCGAGCCCTCGGATGAGGTCGCCTTCATCTATGACCAGGACGTGCTGCGGAGCTTCGAGCTTGTTCTGACGGCGGAGAACATGGCGAAGCTCGACTCCGACCCCGCGGCCGAGGAGTACGTCCCTGGCACGCTGATCTATGACGGCGTGGAGTACCCCAACGTGGGGGTTCGCTATAAGGGCAGCGCTGGAGCCTGGATCGGCTGCGTCGAGGGCTCGACGCCGAACAACCTTTGGAACTTCACCGGCAAGCGGACCTGTCCGAAGCTCAGCTTGAAGGTGAGCTTCAACAAGTATGATCCTGACGGGCGGTTCTTCGGAGTGAAGAAGCTCCTCTTTCACGCCATGAACAACGACCCCTCTCTGATGCGTGAACGCCTGGGCTACGGGCTGTTTCGGAAGATGGGCGTGGCCGCACCACGCGTGGTGCACGCGAAGGTGACCATCAACGACGAGCGTGTGGGTCTGTACGCCAACGTCGAGTACATCGACGGCCGCTTCACCCGCAGTCGCTTTGAGGATGGCAAGGGCAACCTCTACAAGGAGGTCTGGCCCACGTGGAATGAGATCACCGGGCAGCTCACCGAGGAGCGGCTTCTGGCGGGACTGCGAACCAACGAGGATGAAGACCCCTCGGTGCAGAAGGTCCTCGACTTCAGCGGCAGCATGCTCGGGAACTCGCAGACCCGCGCCGAGACCCTCGCGAGCTGGATGCGCCTGCCCTACGTCGCGCGCTTCATCGCGGTCGACAGGACCATCGCCGCGGACGACGGACCGTTTCACTATTATTGCAATCCACAGGGCTGCTCGAACCACAACTTCTACATGTACGAGGAGGCGGAGGACGACCTTCTGTGGCTGATCCCCTGGGACCTCGACAACGCCTTTGTGGTCCTCGATGAGACGTTCAAGACTCCCGCAGACTACTTCCTGAAGGTCGTCTATCCGTGGAACGACCTGACCGTTCCATGTCAGGCCCACCCGGGCTCGGCGGACTGGACCCCCTGGCAGATGCCGGCCGTCTGCGACCCGCTCTTCAGGACCTACGCCGAGCACTATGGAGACGAGTACCAGGCCGCGGTCGACGAGCTCCTCGCCGGTCCCTTCAGCCCCGAGGTGGTCGAGGAGCAGCTCGCGACCTGGTCCGCCCAGATTGAGGACACCGTCGCTGAGGTGAGCGCCCTGGACCCGGAGCAGCTGACCGAGGGCGCCTGGGACTCCGGCCTCACAGACCTCAAGGCCCGCATCCTCGCGCTGCGAGCCCTGGCTTCCCAGTAGGCCGATCGCGCGACGTCAGCCTTTTTGGCGCCGCCGCTCGGCGTGAAAGTCGACGGCACGGCTCGCCTACTCATCCGGACTCCAGAGATCGGGTCCTCGCGACGGTTTCGGCGTGACGGTTGGTTTAACGATGCAGCGGTTTGCGGGGTGAACCCGGATCGTTCAGCATCGCGCTGAGGCCGTTGGCTGACCGGGAGGCGTTCGACATGCGAAACTCAGAGCTCAGCCATCTACACGAGGCCCTTGAGGAGATGGACCGCGAGGGGAAGTTCGTTCCGCTGGCGTCGGGATTCCTGAAGATCCTCGCTGAGCGGGGTATTCGCCCCGACCGCCTTCAAGTGCCGATGTCGAAGACGCTGGGCTTCCGCCACCCGACGCTCTGGGGGGTCTTGCTCACCTGGTCGACCGCCAATGGTTTTGCAGACACAGCGCTCATTTCTCACGCCCTCGCCAGCGAGCGGGGTCTGCCGACGGGCGACCTCAGCAGCGACCCGAAGGAGCTCCCGCTGAGCGTGAGCCCTTTCGTGCATCTCCATAAGTCGGGCGACTGGTTTCTCCAGCTGGATCTCTTGGAGAGCGATCTAGGCTATGACCTGCTCCGCAGCCTTCGCGATGAGGGGATGAGACACTACTGCGCCATCCTGATCCCTGTTCCCGGAACCCGGGTGCCCGCGGCGATGAGCATCGCCGCGGCGGAGCCCTTCCCACCGGATCTCAGAGAGCGCCTGGAGGACCTTCGCCAGGGCATGGGCCTCGCGCTCTTTGGAGCGTATCAATGGTCGAAGGCCCGCCAGATCGCCGCGGCGTACATCGGGAAGAACACGGGGCCGCGCGTGCTCGATGGGGTGATCGCCCGAGGAAGCTCCGAGGTGATACCGGCCGGCATCATGTTCTGCGATGTGCGGGGGTTCACGGCTCTGACCGAGAGAGCGGGCTTCGACATCCTCCCGATCATGAATCGGCTGTTTGAGGCCGTCGGTGACGCCGCCGATCGCGAGGGCGGGGAGATCCTCAAGTTCATCGGGGACGCCATGCTGATCATCTTCGTCCTCGAGGAGCGCACCACGATGGAGGTAGCGCGCGCCATGCTGCGCACGGTGCAGGGGGCGCTGGCGCAAACGGAGTCGATTGCCCGAGAGCTCGGTGAAGACCTCTCGGTCGGTTTCGGGTGCCACCTCGGCGACGTGATCTACGGAAACGTCGGGACACCCAAACGGCTCGACTTCACCGTCATGGGCTCGGCCGTGAACCTCGCGAGCCGCCTCGAGAGCCTGTGTAAACCCCTGGAGACGGCCGCGGTCTTCTCCGCCGCCCTCGCCGATCACCTCCATGGGCTGGAGCCAGGCGGAGAGCACACCCTCAAGGGGGTCTCCGACCCTGTACCCGTCTGGACGATGTCGAGCGCGCCCTCCGACCCGACCTGAAGCCGCGTCGGCGCCTGAGCGAGCAGCTCGTCACCCAGCCCCATCCCGGGCAAGCTCTAACGCGTCTCGACGTGGCGGGCGACTCTCGGACTCACGGCCAGGTTTGAGTTCACCGTCCCTTCGCCAGGGAGCCCCGGATCATTCCGCTCGCGCTCACGGCATCCAGGGAGCCCGTGAGGCGCTACCCGAGCCAGGTCCCGAGAGGATGGACCTCAAGCCCCCGTGTGAGTGGACCTCGTGTGGGAATCGGTTTGGGTCGTGACGCCGCGATCAGGATCGGCTGAGGCGGGCTGTTTCGTGGCTAAGTTGCTAGTTTTTATTGGCAAAACTCTTCCCTCGCGCCGCGCCTCCGTCGGTGCTACATTCCCGCCCTTCGCGGCGAGTCTGCCGACGTCATCCATGAAGGAAAGAAACCATGAGAAGACTCTCATTCGGCCTGTTGATCCTTTCGCTCTTGCTCTGCTCGACCGCCTGGGCGGGCGGTGGAGGCGGCTCCAAGGGCCCCAAGTTTGACTGGAAAAAGTCCAAGATCATCCAGGTCGCCGACGACTTCGCAGGGCAGATATCCGCTGGGCAATACGACGCCGCCTACAAGGCTGGTGGCGAGGTCCTTCGTGAGAACCGAACCCTGGAGCAGTTCACCGCGGACACTCAGGCCTGGGGATTCGACAAGCCCGGTTCGGTCGAGTGGACGGCGGGCAACAACGCCCTGCCGGCCAACAACGGCTTCAAGCTCATGGGTACCTTCACTCCGAAGGAAGGTGAGCCCTACGCCGTCTACATGCACCTTGAGGGTGACGCCCACGTGGCCGCCACGGAGCGAAACCGAAAGTGGGACGACAAGACCACCTGGACGGTGATGGACTACCGCTCGGCGGAGTCCATGGTGGCGCGACTCGCGGGCGACGGCGCGACCGGACTGGATTGGTTCCTCGCCGCTTGCGCGCTCCTGCTGCTCATCGCGCTCGTGGGGCTGATGTGGGGCTACATCAACGGCCTTCGTGGACACCCGCGAGAGCTCTGGCTGATGTTCTTCACCAAGCTCACCGAGTACAGCGCCTACGGCGCGGCGTCCTCGATCTTCGTCCTCTTCCTCCAGAACGACGTGCTCTGGAACGGGGCTCCCCTCGGCGACAGCCCGGGCTACATCTACTACATGATCTGGGGCCTGGTCGCGACGATCATCACCATGATGGTGGGCGCCGTGTGCGACACCATCGGGGTCAAGAAGTGCCTGCTCATCGGCGCCGTAATGTTGCTCCTGTCCAGGTTCGCCATGCCCCTGAGTCAGGACGTCTGGATGGTCACGTTCTTCGGCTTCCTTCCCCTGGCCTTCGGCTTCGCCATCACGGGCCCCGTCCTCAAGGTCGGCATCAAGTGGTTCACGACCCTGAAGACCGCCACCCTGGGCTTCGGGCTCTTCTACACGCTGATGAACGTGGGCTTCACCGTCGGCGCGGAGATCGCCGACTACTTCCGTAAGCATCACGCCGACGGCATCGAGATCTGGGGCGCTGAGCTCACGACCTACCAGGCCATCATCGGCATCGGGTTCTTGATCAACATTCCGGACTTCATCGCTATCCTCATCATGCGCGACGGCGTCGAGATGACCGAGAACGGTATGGTCATTCGTAAGCCTGAGACGGACGGCGAGGACGTCATCCGGGAGCGGCTGAAGGCGTCTGTCGTAGAGCGACGGGCGAAGATGACCAACGAGCTGATCCGGAGCATCGTCGCCACCGCCATCGTGGGCGTGTTCGCCTACGTCCTCGTCGAGGGCCAGGTCCACGAGTGGAAGATCCTCA
>CALCNF010000455.1 GCA_937897815.1 uncultured Pseudomonadota bacterium
CTCCAGGTGCGATCTCGACAGACATGTCGGCCCGACCACGCGCGGAGACCTTCAGCGAGCCCAGCTGGCCCGTCACGACTCCTGGCGCGTGAAAGATGCGGTTGTGAAGCTTGTGCTTCTCCACGTCGTAGGCCACGAGCTGGTTCCAGTCGTCCGCCGTCGTCTGGAACCCCGTAAAGAAGTTCAGTCTTGAAAACGCCTTGATCTCGTCAGACATCAGGTCCTCCTGCGCCAGAACTACGTTCCGCTAGTCCTTGGCTTCGCTCTCGTTCGTGTCGGGTGACTTCGCGGCCTTCCGGCTCGACTTTGCGCCGCTCCGCGAAGCGCCCTTCTTCTCCGCCGTCTTCGCTCCCGACTTCTTCTTCGCCGCCGCCCGGACGGTGGGCTTCTTCTTCGCCGCGGGCTTCTTCGCGGGGGCCGCCCGCCGGGAGGCGCGCTTCGCTCTAGCGGTCGGCTCGACCGCGTCCTCAACCGCCGCGACCTGCGCCGCCGCGCTGTCTCCGGGCGCGTCCTCGGGGACGCCGATGACGCCGATGCCGCGCACCTCACCGACCTCCATGAACACGTCCATATCACCCGATCCCAGGTCATCCCCAAAGGAGAGGAAGTAGCTGGTGTGGGCTGGTTTCTGGGCGCCGATGATCTGGTGAATCTTGATGATCTCCTCGTCATCCACCTCGGCGGCGGGGCGCGCGATCCGCACCACGAAGCAGTGAGCGAGATTCATGGGCGGCAGGATCACGGTGTCGGCCCCCACGGTCGAGCCTACGCCGATCCTGAACCCCGAATAGGGCCAGTCGTTCTCGATGACCTCAACCTCAGCGCCGGTGTAGATTCGAACGAACTGCTCGATGGCTCGCGCCGTGCCCCGGTAGGGGAACAGCTCGGTCGCGGCGCGCAACATCTTGCGTCGCTCAAGATCATCCCACTCAGGGCTCAAGGTGATGGCGAGCCAGCTCGCGAGCCAGGGAAGAAAGTCGGGCTCCGTGCTCCGTGGATCAAAGAGCTGATGGATCGTGTCCAGCCGATTGGAGACTCGGTCCTGCAGCGTCTGAACAATGTAGAGGAAGTTCTTGAGGAAGGAGGCTCGATCCTCTTCGGGCTGGTGGTAGATCTGCGGAAGAAAGTCCACCAGGCTTCGGCGAGCAACAGTGAGCACGACCTCGCGGCTGACCTCGATCAGCTCCCCCGCGGGCGGCGACTGATGAATCACCGTGAAGTCTTCCTCGTATGACTCGACGTAGTGCGTCCGCACTCGGTCAACGCTCAGGCGATTGAGCGCGAAGCGCGCGTCGCCCATCTCCATCCCCTCGACGTTGGGAAGGATGAGCTTCTCCTGGCGGGTCTCAGAGGATGCGATCATGCGACCTCTCGACCACGTTCACGTTCACGAGATGCACCAGCTGGTCATCGCCCAGCTTCAGCTGCTCGACGTCACGACTTGAGTCCTCATCGAAGATCCGAATCTTATCGACGTAATCAACACCCTCGATGTCCTCGATGACCTGGTAAAGGTCGATCTTCAGAACCGCGCGACCGAAGTCCCAACCTCCGCCGGCTCGTCCTCCGACCAGGGGGTGCAAGAAGCGCCGTAGCGAACGCTCGATGGCGCGCTGGATGCGATCCATGGAGCCACCGTGAGCGCGAGCGAACGTCACATCGACGCTCATCTCCGCGTAGGACGGCCGAACGACGTGCAGCACGGTGCCCACCAGCTTTCGCTCTGAGAGATGATCACGGACCGTCTTGAGAAGCTCGGTCGTGGGCACAGGACGCTCGGAGAGATCCGAAGACGAGGTCATTCGGGGCACGATCACCACGGCGATCTGCCCTTCTCGGGGTGTCGAGGGCAGACACTTGACCCTGGCCACGCTGTTCGAGGCTTCCCGTGCCAGCCACTCGAAGTCGTCCAGGGTGACCGCGCGATTGCGCGCCTTGAGCACGTGGGGAGCTCTGAGCTTGGCCTGCTCCACGTCTTCCATGTCGCAGCCCCCGCTCGCGGGGTACGGGTTGGTCACGGAGACCACGTAGGAGAGGTTCTGCTTGCAGGACACGATGGTATTCGCGGGGACGTTCCCGACGGAGCCGCCGCCGGTCCGATAGCGCGCAGCGCGCACGTTCTTGTTGCCCTTCGGCGGGATCATGCCCCGCACACCGTCGCCGAACCTGACCTCGCCCGTGGTGATGTTCTTCACGTAAACGCGGTCCGTCGGGGACTGATCGTAGAACGAGTCAACGGGGGTCCAGCGTACCCAGGCTCCGCCGTTCTCTCCGTCGATGACGGCCCGCTCTCCCAGTCGCTCGCGGAGGTCGGCGATCACCGCGGGGTGAGGCTTGTCCGCCTCATGAACGACGAGGGTCTCCCCGTCGAGGATCGGCGCTCGCGGGATCCTGAACGCCTGGTTGGTCGCCCCGTTGGAGGAGCCCAGGGGCGTATCACCGTACGTGGTGACGTTCTCGCAGTAGACGGCGTTGGTGAGGATGGCGTCGACCCGGGGCGGATCTTCATATCCGCCCATCTCCAAGCGAGCCCGAAGCCAGTAGAGGTTGTCACCAAACCGTCGATCGCGACGCTGGTCTTTGGGACCTACGAAGGAGAGAAATCCGCTCTGAGTGAAGCCGTATGTTCCGTCATCGGGGGCCAGAGGCCGCCACGACTTGCCGTTCCAGTATTCCCAAGCGATGTGGCTGTCGGCGATCCCCTCCGAGCGGTCATCGAACGCCGCGAGCGCGGCCCTTCCCCCACGGCCCTCAGAGCCCACCACGTTGAAGTAGAGGCTCACAGAGTCCTGGGGAAACGGGTTCGACCAGCCCAGATAGAACGTCGGGCTCTCCTCAGCGACCGCCTCAAAGACCTGAAAAGGCTTGTACTCGACCGCCGCCACCTCGGAGTGGTCCTGGTAGACAAAGTCATTGTAGGTGACGCAAGCCGCGACGGCGTGGGGGACCTCTTCGAACCGGAAGGCCACGCGCTTGAGATGCGGCGGTCGCAGCGGACGGTCATCCCTCCAGACCCAGGTGTCAGCGTCGAGCTCATAAGAGCCGGGAACGCCGAAGCCACCATTCTGAACCCGGCAGCGCACCCACCTTGATTTCATCCCCGAGACGACCGCCTCGGCGAGGTCGTCAGGGCGGTCAAAGATGATCGATCCGCTCAGGGTGAAGCCGCTTGTTCCATCCACGAAACCATGGGTCCCGCCATCCACCTCACCGCCGACGACACGGGCGAGCAGCTTCCAACGCTTGCCGTTGTAGTACTCCCAGCGCAGAACGAGGTCATCGGTAGGCTCCGGACGGTCTGCCACGGTCTGGTCGGACAGCTCCACGTCGATACGAATCCTCGAGTCCGGCTGACCGAGCACCTCCGTGCTGCCCAGATAGAACGTCGAGTCGACCTTGGGCGCTTTGCCGAACGGCAAGAAGTTCTTGTCGATATCCAGGGTCTGGTGGAAGTCCCCCTCCGCGTTCGCGAGCGCGTGATCCGGGGGGACCCCTTCACCCAGGATCTCCAGGTGCGCCGAGATCGTGTCGAGCAGCGTCTCCTCCGGGCCATTGGGCACCTCGAAGAGTCGTCCTCGAATCCAGTAGTTCTCGGCCTCATCGACCTCGGTGGACTCAAACCGACCTGGTCCGTGAAAGGCGACGCTGTTTCTCTCCAGGTCGATGGCAGCAGGCACGAGCCCACGCCAGCGATTACCGTCCCAGTATTCCCACTCAAGCAGCTCGTGGAACTCCCTGTCGCCAGGCGACTGTCCCTCGAACCTGAGGATCAGAATCGCGTCATCTCCGAACGCCTCGAATCGAGGGTCACCCAGGTAGAGGAAACGCTCGATGCTGCGCTCGCCGCCGAAGACCTCAAAGGAGCCCGACGCGCCCTGCGCGAGCTGCGTATGATCCTCGTAGCCCTGCTGGGCCTGGGAGACGCAGCGCTCGAGAATCGTCGTGAGCGCCAGAAGGTCCCTGGACGTCTCAAAGAGGAGCGCAGGTTTGTCATCGGAAGGCTTCGTCTGAAGTCGCGTCCCCGATGGGATGCGCACCTGGTCGGTCTTCTCCGAGATCTCGAAGGTCACAAGGGCGCGCGCCGGGCTCGGGGGTTGGAGCCGAATGCCCAGGAGGTTCAGGAAGGCGATGTAGTTCTTTTCGGGAACCTGGTTGAGCCGGTAGAGCACCATCTCCTGCATCCAGGCGAAGAGCTCCAGGAGCGTGATCCCGGGATCGGCTCGATTGAAGTTGGTCCACTCAGGGCAATACTGAGGGATGAGCCGGATGGCCTCCTCGACGATGTCGTCAAAGGAGCGGTCGTCTAGTTCAGGACTCGGGATCACAGGTCTTGCTCCCTTCGAAGGAAGAAGGGATAGACCATATTGTGCAGGTTATTCGTTCGCCGCACGCGGTACTCGATGTTCACCAGGATGGCGTTCTCCGCGGTTGGATCGGGGTAGACAAAGACCTGAACGTCTTCGACACGAGGCTCCCACTTGGTGATCGCCTCGCGGACGCTGATCGATGCCAGGGCGCAGGTGTTCGGGTTCACAGGATGGAAGACGAGGTCGTGAATTCGGCACCCGAACTCAGGACGCATGATTCGCTCGCCGATGGCCGTACCCAGGATGATCTGAATCGCCTCGCTGATGTTGTCCTCGTGGCCAGACGTGGCCAGAGCCCCATAGGCGTCGACGCCCATGGGGAACGCGATGCCCCTGCCCAGAAAGTCCTTCAACGTTCCACCATCCTACAGGTAGCCTTCAAAGAACTTCCCGCATGCGGGGCACTCGACGCGGAGCCTCCCCTCGTCGAGCTGCACCGAGAGCTTACCTGCGCCGCAAAACGGGCACGCGTGTCCCTCGGTACGCCCATTGACGATCTCGTCGAGCACGTCCTGAAGCACCATGAGGTCCTCATCCTGGCTCAACCGCATTCCTCCGTCGCCGACCCCTGAGCGAAGAAGCGCAGGGGCATCGGATCATAGAACACGCGGCATGGGTGTCAACCGCGCCCGGGCGCGTGAGCGCGCGTGGCCCGTGTCGCGGATGAGCGCGCTCGCGCGCGAGGCCCTTCTTCGGCACCTCAGGGCTCAGGGGCCGCGTTTCGAACAAGCTGCAATCGCGTGGTGTACGGGTCCTTGGCGCCGGCCTGCACGAGATGCTGACAGGACTTCACCAGGTAGCGTCCCGAGTAGCGCGTTCCGAACTGCTTGAGCTCCACCACCATGCCGGCGCTCACCGACGGAACGCCCTCGATCAGGACATCCGCGGTCAGGAAGTCCATGGCCTGCTCATCGAAGATCGAAGCGGCCAGCATATCTGCCTCTTCCTGGCTCGACACGGGGACATCCACGATCGTCAAGGTTCGCCCCGTCTCCGCGCTACCGTAATGGGCCTGACCTGCAGCCGCGGGTCCGGTCGTCCCATCGAAGGACTCGCTCACCGCCTCGCAGAAGCCCAGGATCGGCTGTTTGTTTCTCGAGTCCCAGCCACGCACCTCGACTCGCGCGAGCTGCTGGACCGTCGAGAGACGAAAATCTGCGCCGAGGTAGAGCCTCGCGTCTGGAGGCTCTTGCTTCTCTCGACAGATCACGACGGCCGCTTCTCCAGAGATATC
>CALCNF010000456.1 GCA_937897815.1 uncultured Pseudomonadota bacterium
GCCTCCGCGAGCAGCGCCGCGCTCAGGTCCGCCGACATGAGCAGCGCGTTATTCAGGTCGGCCTTGGCCAGGTCCGCGCCCACGAGGCTCGCGCCGGAGAGGTTCGCGCCCGAGAGGTTGGCGTGGACCAGGTCGGCGCCCGAGAGGTCAGCTCCCGAAAGGTTCGCGCCCGCCAGGTCGAGGCCCAGCAGGTTCTCTCCCTTCCCGCCCGAGGTGACGAGGCTCGCGACCAGGAGCCACTTCTGGGCGATGGTCGTCGTCTCGCTGAAGATCGTACCCTTGAGTGTCGCCAGGGTAAGATCTGCGTCCGTTAAGTCGGCGCCGGAGAGATTGGCCCCTGAGAGGTTCGCGCCCGTCAGGTCGGCCCCCTTGAGGATCGCGTTACGCAGATCTGCGTCTGTGAGGTCCGCGCCCGCGAGGTCCGCGTTCGTGAGATCGAAGGCGATCAAGCTCGTCTCAGAGAGGTCAAAACCGGGGCAGGCGACGTTACCGTCGAAGACGCAGCCGTTGATTGTGACGGGGTTGCTCGCCACGCCCGAGGGCGCAGCCTCATCGTCCATGCATCCGAAGAGCGGCATGGCCAAGAGCGCTAGAATTTGTAGAGGGATGATGCGGGACATCCGGTTACCCTGGGTGTTGTACGTGCCGTTTCATTGTATGCAATACGGGTTTTGAGCCACAAATCTGTAGCGTATTGAAATGGTCGGGGTCGGAGATTGGCGCCCGAAAGGTCCTCAGAACCCAGTCAGGAGCGGCGATCCTCTCATGGTCAGGCATATCAATATTTCCCGATCTTCTCTCCGAGTTGCGGGCGCCGTCTTCGCGATTTTTGGGGTTCTCAGCCTCTCGGCGTGCTCCGATTCCGGAGACACCGCCGGCGGAGGTCAAGATGACATCGCCGCGTTCCCGACCCTCGACACGGGTGGCGGGAGCACCGATGTGGGCGCCACGCCAGACGCCTCGACGCCCGTCGGAGGGTGCCAGAGCGACGCGGACTGCGCCGACCAGCCCTCGCCCAACGCGTGCCTTGAGCCCACCTGTAACGTGGCGACGGGCGGCTGTATCTTCACCAGCGTCATGACGGGCACGGCCTGCGATGACGGCGATGGCTGCACCAAGGGTACGATCTGCTCCAACGGAGAGTGCGTCGGAGGACAGCCCGTCGACTGCGTCGATGAGGACCCGTGTACCGTGGACAGCTGCACCGGCGACGGGGTCTGCCAGCACGTGCCTGATCCCTTCTGCTGTACGCCCGATTGCGAGGGCAAGGTCTGCGGTCCCAATGGCTGCGGTGGAACCTGTGGGGACTGTCCTCACGGGACGGCGTGCGGCGCTAGCGGCCTGTGTGAGGTCGCCTGCACGGCCGACTGCGCGGGTAAGGTCTGCGGAGATGACGGCTGCGGTGGAAGCTGTGGTGGATGTCCAGACGGCCTCTCGTGCGACGCGTCAGGGACGTGCGTCGATTTGGGCTGCACGCCGGATTGCGCCGGTAAGGTCTGTGGTCAGGACGGCTGCGGCGGCACCTGTGGCCCGGCCTGTGGTCCAGGCCAGAGCTGTCAGAACGGTCAGTGTGTGCAGGGTGGCTGTGATCCGGTGTGTGATTGGGTCGAGTGCGGCGACGATGGCTGCGGCGGCTCCTGTGGCGTCTGCGCCGCCAATGAGGTCTGCGCTCAGGGACTCTGCACCCCGGATGGCCCGGGCGGCACGGGTACGTGTCAGGGTCAGTGCGGTGACTCCGCCTTCGATGGCAGCTGCTACTGCGATCAGGGCTGCGCTTCGTTCGGAGACTGCTGCGACGATTTTTGCGACTACTGCAGCGCGCTCAACCCCAACGAGTGCGGTGGGTGTCAGGGCTCCTGCGACGGCAAGCAGTGCGGCGACGATGGCTGCGGTGGCTCCTGCGGGTCGTGTGGCGCCGGCCTGGTCTGTCTGAGCGGTTCGTGTGAGGCGTCTGCCGGAGGGAACAACTGCGACGAGGCGCTCCAGCTCGCGGTCGATGAGCCTTACCAGGGAGACACCACCGGGGCGACCGACGCCTTCTTCTTCGAGGAGGGGGGGTGCCCTGACCTGGTGACGGCCAATGATCCGGGCGGCAGCGACCAGGTCTTCAAGTTCATCGCGCCCTCGAGCGGCAACTACACCTTTGAGCTCGACGTGGTCGACTCGGTGTGGCTGAACCTCTTCGTCGTGCGCGAGTGCTCCAACCCGGACACGTCGGTGGTCGCGTGTTTCGGGGACTCCACCATCTTCACCGAGGAGGTGAACGTCTGGATCGACGCGGGCGACTCCGTGGCCGTGATCGTCGACAGCGATACCTGGGGAGCGACCGAGAGCGGGGCTTACACGCTCACGGTGAGCGAGTACGATCCGTGTCCATGGGCCGACTGTGACGGCAACGCCTGCGGTGACAACGGCTGTGATGAGGGCGCTGTCTGTGGACAGTGTCTGGGCTCGGATGTCTGCAACTCGTCGAACCAGTGCGTGGAGCCTGGTGCAGGCGACTCCTGTGAGATGCCCATGCCCATCAAGGGGGACCTGCCGCTGATCATCCAGGGGTCGACCGAGGATCCAGGAACGACCAACTACTTCGCCTATGACGAGGGCATGTGCGTCGGGAACCTCGATGACACCGAGGGGAACACAGCGGTCGATCAGGTCTGGTCGTTTACGCCGAGTCAGTCCGGGAATTACACCTTTGAGATCGACAGCTGGAACAGCTTCTCTGGCATCATCACCTACCTGATGGGGGCCTGCGACAGCGAGGCCATGGGCTGCCTGGGAGGCCTGCCGTACTACGACAGTGATCCCCTGACGGCCTTCCTGCAGAAGAACAAGACCTACCACCTGGTGGTCGACGGCTATGACGGGGCTTCGACTCCAGATGGCGAGTACGCGATCACGGTCGACGAATACCAGGCGTGCTGGAGCGCGGACTGCGCGGGCAAGGAGTGCGGTGACAACGGCTGCAACGAGGGCGCCCTGTGCGGGGTCTGCCCCGAGGGCACCGTCTGCGGTGGAGGCACCTGCTATGACGCAGAGGAGGGCAACACCTGCGAGGACGCCTTCTTCGTGAGCGTGAGCGCCACGGAGCCCCATCAGAGCAGCCATGACAGCTCATACGCCACCAATGACTACGCGAAGAGCTACGACGAGTGCTCCCCCTTCAGCGCCTCCACAGGAAGCGAGGGCGAGGACCAGGCGTTCTTCGTGATGTTTGAGGACCCGGGCACCTACCGCATCACGGTCCAGCCTCTCGAGTCCTGGTATGCGGCGCTGTACGTGATCAATGGCTCATGCTCCGATCTCGCGAGCGACTGTATTGGCTCGGAGGACTTCGGCTCCCAGTGGTCGGGCGCGACGGTGGAGGTGGAGGTGAGCGCCTTCGACTCCCTTTACGTGATCGTCGATGGCGATACCGACAACAGTTGGACGAGCGAGAACGGCCCCTACACCTTCGAGGTCGAGGCGCTCCCCGGAGCGCTCCCCTAAGACCCCAGAGCGGGTCTCGGAACTTTTTAAAGATTCCATTTAAGTTTTTCGAGATCCCCTCGGATCCAGGGTCGGATCTGGGAGACGGCTGACATGGTCCCGAGCCCCATTGATCATGATCAAGAGATCGCGGATCCAGGCATAGCAAGGGCGAGATCCGCTGATCATGTCCTGGATCGAAAAAAAATATTTAAGTTCTCGAAGCAAGCTCCCGTAAGGCCGTTCAAGTCCGTTCCGATACGGGCGTTTTACGCGCCGAGAGCTACATCATGGATATTTCATCACTTGGCGGGAGTGGACCGTACAGGTCCCCTACCGCTGCACTTCAAAATGCCCCGCCGGCGAGCGCGGGTGCCACAAGCAGTGAGGCTGTGACCAACGCCAACCAGGCGGAGATCGCAGCCCAAAAACCTCTCCCGGTTCTGGGTGCGCCAGATGTGGAACGGGATGAGGACAAAAAGCAGACGTCCGAGTCGGCCAGCCCACAACGTGAGCTCACTCCAGAAGAGAAGGACATCGTCGAGCACCTCAAGCGGGTGGATCGCGAGGTTCGAGCCCACGAGCAGGCCCATCTGTCCGCTGCAGGTGCCTACGCCACCGGCGGGGCTTCTTACGAGTTCACCACCGGACCTGACGGGCAGGCGTACGCGGTCGCTGGAGAGGTCGGTATCGACGCCAGCGCAGAGCGAAGCCCAGAGGCCACCATCGCGAAGATGCAGGTGGTGCGCGCCGCGGCGCTCGCCCCGGCGGACCCGAGTCCTCAGGACATGGCGGTCGCGGCCGCGGCTGGGGCGACGGAGAGCGCCGCCCGGTCTGCGCTGGCCAAGCAGCAGGAGGCCGAGCGTCAGCAGAAGTCTGATGAGGCAGAGCAGTCACGCGAGTCCCTCCAGGGCGGCGAGCGCGCGGAGTTTGAGCCGCTGCCACCGCTTGGCTCTGGCCAGGCGCCGGTCGAGGCGCCTCGAGAGACCCGTGAGCCCACGATCACGCCGCCGAGCGTCGTGCCTCCAGGCTCGGGTGACCGCGTGGAACTCGATCCACTGCCGGTGCTCGGTCAAGGAGAGCCGCTCACTCGCGAGGGGACCTCTGTCGCCGATCGTCTCATGGAGCGGAACAACGTGGCGCCCTTCGTCACGGACAGGGCCGCGAGCCCCGTCGAGGTCGCGAGCCGCTCCTATGAGCGTGGCGCGAAGCTCGAGGATGATGGGCAGGTAGACGTCATCGCCTGATCGCCTTTCAGCCGTGAACTGACGCGCTTGACACAGTGCGTCATTCCCCCTGACACTGCCTCTCCTTATGGACCCTTGGGGGGGTATGAATGGCTGAGGCCAAAGGCGATCGAATCGCCATTGTTGGTGGCGCGCGGAGCCCGTTCGCCAAGAGCTGGAGCTCGCTCAACGACGTGGACCCGGTCGAGCTGTCGACCCAGGTGGCGCGCGAGTTGATCTTCCGTCTGGACCTGAAGCCTGAGTGGATCGATCACTTCGTATGGGGAACGGTTGTCGCCGTCCCACGAAGCCCGAACATCGCCCGCGAAGTGGCCATGAATCTGGGCATGTACAAGACCCCTGGCTTCTCAGTGACCAGGGCCTGCGCGACCGGGTTCCAGTCCGTGACGACCGCCGCTGAGATGATCGGCAGCGGACACGCCGACGTGGTGATCGCGGGCGGAGTCGATGTGCTCTCGCACGCGCCCGTCACCTATCGGAAGAACGTCATCGACACCCTGCAAAAGGCTCAGAAGGCCAAGGGTGCCGCTCTCGTGAAGACCCTGGCGGGCTTCAACCCGCTTCACCTCTTCCCGACCCCTCCGGCGCTCACGGAGCGCTACACGGGGCTCACCATGGGGCAGCACGCTGAGCTCATGGCACAGAACTTCGATATCTCGCGCGAGGACCAGGACGCCTTCGCGATCGCGAGTCATGAGAAGGCGGCCGCCGCGGTGGACGCGGGGCACATCGCTCAGGACATCGTCCCGATTCGAACGGCCAAGGGGATGGTGAGCGAGGACAACCTGATTCGCCGCTCCATGAATCCCGATAAGGTCGCGAAGCTTCGGCCCGTCTTTGACAAGAAGAACGGCACGATCACCGCCGCGTCCTCGAGTCCTCTGACCGACGGCGCCGCAGCCGTCGCCGTCATGAAGGAGTCGAAGGCTCGAGAGCTCGGTCTGACGCCTCTGGCCTATGTGCGGTCGTGGGATTACCCAGCGATCGACCCAAGAGAGAACATGCTCCTGGGCAACGTGCACTCGATCCCCGGGGCTCTCGATCGCGCCGGAGTCACCCTCGACGACATCGATCTTGTGGACATCCACGAGGCCTTCGCCGCTCAGGTCTTGAGCAACGTGAGGCTCCTCGATGACGCGACCTTCATGTCCGAAGAGGTGGGTCGGTCCTCGGTGGTCGGCGAGGTCGACCCCGATAAGCTCAACGTCTGGGGCGGCTCCATCGCCTTCGGACATCCCTTTGCGGCCACTGGCGGCCGAATGATCACCATGATGCTCAACGCTCTCAAGGAGCGCGACGGCGAGCTCGCGCTCACCTCGGCCTGCGCGGCCGGAGGGTTGGGCGTCGCCATGGTTCTCGAGCGGGCTTCCTAGAGAGAGGAACAGTGAATATGACGACTCAGGACAGCGCTCTGCGCTACGAGCCAGCGGGTGAAGACGGAATCGGAGTGCTCTGGTTCGATTGCCCCGGAAAGAAGGTCAACACCCTGTCGGTGGATCTCATCGACCAGGTAGGGCGCGTCCTGTCGGCCGCCAAGGCCGACACCCGTGTTCGCGCCATCGTCATCGCGAGCGCCAAGAAGTCCGGCTTCATCGCTGGCGCCGATATCGACGATCTGGGCGACGTGACCAGCGCCGCGGAGGGCACGAAGCTCTCGGCCTCGGGCCAGAAGGCTATGGACGGCCTGTCGGGTCTGGGTATGCCGACGGTCGCCGCCATTCACGGAGACTGCCTGGGCGGAGGGCTCGAGTTGGCGCTCGCCTGCACTGCGCGAATCGCCTCGAGCGACAAGCGCACGAAGATGGCGCTTCCCGAGGTGATGCTCGGGCTCCTTCCCGGCGCGGGTGGAACCCAGCGTTTGCCGAAGCTGGTCGGTCTCACGGCCGCTCTGGACATGATGCTGACAGGCAAGAACATTCGCTCAGCGAAGGCCCTGAAGATGGGGCTGATCGACCGGATGGTGCCCCACAACCAGCTCCTGTCTCAGGCGAAGCGCTTCGCGGGAGAGCTGGCAGACGGAAAGGCCGCCCGCAGGCCCCGCAAGAAGAAGCTTCAGGATAGGATCCTGGAGGACAATCCCATCGGCCGGCAGGTGGTCTTCAGCGCTGCCCGCAAGAAGGTCCTGGGTCAGACCAAGGGTCTCTACCCCGCGCCGATCAAGATCCTTGAGGCGGTTCAGGCCGGGACATACGAGGCCGAGAGCCGCGGGTTTGGCGAGCTGTTGATGAGCGATGAGAGCGCCTCGCTGAGGCACCTCTTCCACTGCATCACCGCGCTCAAGAAGGACAACGGTCCGGACACCGAGGGCGTGGAGCCACGCGAGGTCCGTCACGTGGGTATGCTCGGAGCGGGTCTGATGGGCGCAGGTATCGCCACTGTCCTCGCCGACAAGGGCGTCACTGTGCGTCTGAAGGACCTCTCGGACGACGCGCTCTCCAGCGCGTACAAGTACGCCAAGAAGGTCTACGCCAAGGCGCGCCGTCGTAAGCGCTACGGTACGGCGGGGCTCGAGGAGCGCTCGGCGCGTATCTCGGGGGGCCTGGATTACTCCGGGTTTGGTCACGCTGAGATCGTCATCGAGGCGGTTCTTGAGGACATGGACCTGAAGCGAAAGATGGTCGCGGATATCGAGGCGGCTACCCGCTCGGAGGCCATCTTCGCGACCAACACCTCCGCCTTGCCAATCGCGGAGATCGCGGCCGAGGCCAAGCACCCTGAGCGGGTCATCGGCATGCACTTCTTTAGCCCCGTGGAGAAGATGCCCCTGGTCGAGATCATCGTCCATGACGGCACCGATCCGGTGGTCACGGCCACCACCTGCGCCGTGGCCCGAAAGATGGGCAAGCACGTGATCGTGGTTCGGGATTGCCCTGGCTTCTACACGACTCGGGCCCTCGCGCCCTACATGGTTGAGGCCATCACCATGGTCTTTGAGGGCTATCGCCTCGAGGACATCGATCAGGCGGCGACCCAGGTGGGCTTCCCAGTGGGTCCCATCACCCTGATGGACGAGGTGGGCATCGACGTCGGCGCCAAGGTCCTCAAGACCATGCGAGCCGCCTACGGGGAGCGCATGCAGATCCCCGACTCGGCCATGACAGACGCGTTTTTGGCCGAGGGTCGTATGGGAAGGAAGGCCTCGAAGGGCTTCTACGTCTACGAGAATGGCGAGTCGAAGCTCTCGGGTGGCAAGAAGATCGTCGACCCAGGCGCGACAAAGCACCTGTCGGGCTATGGAGCCAAGCGGCCTGATCTGGACCTGATGGGGGATCGCCTGGTCCTCGCCCTGGTCAATGAGGCGGCTCACTGCCTCGAGGAGGGGATCCTCCGGGAGCCTATGGCCGGCGACCTGGGCGCCATCATGGGCATCGGCTTCCCGCCGATGCTCGGGGGACCGCTCTTCCACGCCGACGTTCGCGGGGTGGACCGCGTGGTCGTGAAGCTCCAGGAGTACGCTCAGAGCTACGGGAAGCGGTTTGAGCCTTCCGCTCTGCTGGTTCGCCACGCCGAGGCGGGTACGAAGATCCATGGCTGAGAGGCACTAGGTGGGGGAGCGACACGCACTTCCTGAGGTCGCCGCGGTGACGGGCGGCACGGGGTTCATTGGCGCCCACGTGGTCAGGCTCCTCGTCGAGGCTGGGGTGCGGGTTCGCGTCCTCGCCCTCGAAAGCGACAAGGCTGAGCTCCTCGATGGCCTCGACGTCGAGATCGTCCGAGGCGACCTGGAAACAGGTCAGGGGTTCGATGAGCTCCTCGACGGCGCCGACGGTCTGTTTCACCTCGCGGCGATCTACGCGCTCTACCTCAAGGACCCGGATCTGATGTTCCGCGTGAACGTCGAGGGGACGCGGAAGCTCCTCGAGGCGGCCGCCGCGCACCCCGTCAAGCGCGTCGTGTACACGAGCAGCATCGCAGCGGTCGGCTCACGGGTGGGTCGCACGCCGGCCGATGAGAGCTGCGTCTTTGATCCAGCGGGTATCGACGAGGTGTACGTCCTCTCGAAGGCCGAGAGCGAGCGCGTGGCCCTCGCGGCCGCCAAGGATATCGATCTTGTGGCCGTGAACCCCTCGTTCCCTGTGGGGCCAGGGGACATCAACCCGACCCCTACCGGTCGCCTGGTCCATGACGTCGCTCGGGGTCGTCTCCCCGTGCGGATCTCGGGGGGCTTGAACCTCGTGGACGTGCGCGATGTGGCTCAAGGCCACCTGCTCGCCTACGAGCGAGGACGCCGCGGCGAGCGTTATCTCCTGAGCGGCACCAACATGACGCTCGATGACTTCATGGAGCGCACCTGCGCCGTCGTGGGCCGCTCGGCTCCCAGGCTGCGCGTGCCCGACGCCGCGGTTCATGGGGCGGCGGCCTGCCTTGGCGCCGCGGCGCGGCTGACGGGCATCTCCCCCATGCTCACGCCAGCCTCGGCGCGCTACACGGTGGGCAAGTACCTCTTCTTTACCAACCAGAAGGCTCGCGAAGAGCTGGGCTTCACCTGCCGAGCCCCGGAGGAGACCCTCCGAGACGCGATCTCCTGGTTTACCGAGCGGGCCTGAGCCAAAACGAGCTCGCCTAGCGCCGCAGCAGCCCTCGGACGCGGAGGAGGTCCTCCCAGGCCTGGCGTTTCGCGGACGGGTTTCGCAGCAGGTAGGCCGGGTGATAGGTCGGCACCACGGGCACGCCCTCCCATTGATGGGTCTGTCCGCGCATGCGGCCCATCGTGTCCTCGAGGCCGAGGATCCGTTGGGAGGCGAACTTCCCCACGGTCATCACCGCCCGTGGCCCGATGGCCTCGACCTGCTGGACGAGGAAGGGGCTGCACGTCGCCACCTCCTGGGGAGAGGGGTCTCGGTTGTTCGGCGGTCGGCACTTGATGACGTTGCAGATGTAGACCTGGTCGCGCCGGAGTCCGATGGCCCCGAGCATTCGGGTCAGCAGCTGTCCCGATCGGCCTACGAACGGCTCGCCCGTCAGATCCTCCTGCTGTCCAGGCGCCTCACCGACGATCACCAACTCAGCCGTCTCGGAGCCCACTCCGAAGACCAGGTTCTTCCGGCCCTCGTGGAGCCCGCACCGTGTGCAGTCGCCGAGCTCGGCGCGAATCGGGCCCAGGATGCCGTTGCCCTGTCGCGCTGGCGGAGGGCCTGGTCGCCGCGTCGGCTCGAAGGTCGGGCGACTCCGCGGGGCGCTCTCACCGGTGCTCGGAGCAGGCGGGGCGGCCGGCCGCGGTCCGCTGTCCATCGTCCTGGGGGGCGTCTCAGGAGCGCGCGCGGGCTCGGCGGGGGCGGTCGGAGGCGCCATGGGAAGGGCGTCCGCGCCCAGGACCTGATTCCACTCGGACCACTGCCGCACGTCGCTCACGAGCTCCCGCAGCAGCGCTCGTGCGCCGGCTTCGTCGCGCTCTCCGCTCATCGGACGCTCCGCAGAGCGTCGCTCAGGTGGTCGATGATCGTCTCGGCGAAGCCAGGCTTGGGCATCCGCTCGAGCTGGATGATCTCTCCGGCACGTCCGATCAGCGTCCCTGCGTTTTCTCCCGTACCGAACCCGATCTGTGCGCCGCTGACGTCGTTGGCGATGATCCAGTCGAGCCCCTTCCTCAGGAGCTTGTCCTGGGCGCGCTCGACCACCTGCCCTGTCTCGGCGGCGAAGCCGATGAGCAGCTTCTCGTCGCGATCGTCGCGGGCGCCTAGCTCGGCCAGGATGTCGGAGGTGCGCTCCAGGGCGATCGAGCGGTCCTCATCTCCCTTCTTGATCTTCTCGGCGGCCTGTTGGGCTGGGCGGTAGTCCGCCACCGCCGCGGACATGATCACGGCGTCGCTCTCGGACCAGGCCGCGTTGACGGCGTTGGACATCTCCTGTGCCGTGCGCACATCGACGCGCGTGACCCCTGCGGGCGTCTCTCGATGCACGGGTCCCGCAATCAGGGTGACGTGCGCCCCGCGCTCGGCCAGGACCCGGGCAAGCTCGAAGCCCATGGTTCCCGTGGAGCGGTTGGACAGGAAGCGCACCGGGTCGAGATCCTCTTGCGTGGGTCCGGCGCTCACGGTGACTCGGACGCCCTGGAGTTCCTGAGGCGTCAGGGCCTTGCGCAGGGCGGCGATGATCTCAGGTGGATCGGGCAGGCGCCCCTCTCCGATGACGCCGCAGGCCAGCTCACCAGCGTCGGGCGACAGCACAGAGAAGCGCTCCTGGGCGTCGAGGGCTCGGAGGTTCTCTTGAACCAGCGGGTTGTGGAGCATCTCGGTGTTCATGGAGGGACAGACGAGGACCGGGGTCTGGCAGGCCATGACGGTGGTCGCGAGGAGATCATCCGCGAAGCCGTTTCGGATTCGGGCGATGAGGAGTCTGGGATCCTTGAGCCCTGCAATGCGCATATGAGGGAGCGCTACTTGGCCACTGACAGGAGTGGCGCCGATTCGCGTGCCTTGCAGGAAGCCGTCGGCCAGATACTCCGCGTGCAGATCACCCTCGCGGGCAA
>CALCNF010000457.1 GCA_937897815.1 uncultured Pseudomonadota bacterium
AACGGATTTGAGTACCTGACCAGCCCGGCCGTGAACGCGAACGGCTACGGCCAGGTCACCCTCGAGTTCTGGCGATGGATCGGAACGGACTACCCGGACTATCAGTACCAGCACATCCAGGTGTATGACGGCTCAGGCTGGTCCACCATCTGGGAGAAGCCCTCAGATGGTCAGCAGATCGTCGACACTGAGTGGACGCTGATCACGTACGACATTACCGCTTACGCCAACGCCAACCTTCAGGTCCGCTGGGGCAACAACATCAACAACTCGGGTGTGTGGCTCACGAGCGGCTGGAACGTGGACGACGTGCGTATCCACGCCGACTAGGGAGAGTCGCTTCAGATGGGCTCACCGTCCCCCGGAGTGTACACGCGGGGGACGGTGCAAGCTCTGTCTGGCGGTGCGCCTCCCGGTCACCGGAGACAGCTCTCTAGCCCTTGAGTCATCTTGCCGATAAACGGCAACATGAGGGGACTTCTAGGAGGTTCGATCGTGAACAAGCTGCTTCGGTGTATTTCCCTGGCGACGCTCTTTCTGTTGGGAGCCTGCGGTGGCGACAGCGACTCAAGCGCTTCGGCTCCCGCCGATGACGCCGGGACCGCAGACAGCGCGTCTGCGGCCGACGTGTCGGCTACGACCGACGTCTCGACGACACCCGACACGGGGACGGCACCCGACGCCGGCGCTCCGGAGCCTGACATCGTTCTGGGCCCAGCCTGCGGAGAACCCACGGCATCTGAGAATCAGGCTCTGTACGAGCTGAACGTAGGCGGGATGACACGCGAGTACCGGCTCACCGTTCCCCAGGCGGAGGCCGGCGTGCCCCTGTCGGTGATGGTCGGGTTCCACGGGGGCGGCGAAGCCTACGCGGATTATCCTCAAGAGCAGGCCTTTCGAAGTCTGGGCGCTGAGCAGGGTGTGATCATGGCCTATCCCCGGGGTGCGCTCGTGGCCCCCAACGAGGGTGAGTGGCAGCTGAACACCAGCGACGACATGATGCACGACATCAACTTTATCAACGCGCTCCTTGACGACCTGTCGACGCGATACTGCGTCGACGTCACGCGGCTGTACGCGACTGGCTACTCTCTGGGCTCCATGTTTATCTACGAGGTGGCCTGCCAGATGAACGATCGCTTCGCGGCGGTGGCCTCGTTCGCGGGCTCGATGCCCATCTCGGTCAACTCGTGCGAGATGGTGAACAAGCTCCCCGTGATGCACATCCACGGCACCGATGACTCGACCATTTCCTACAGCGACGAGTGGGACTGGAAGGCCTGGCCCTCGGTCGGGCCCATGATGGACATCCCCCAGCTCATGGAGTTCTGGGGCGACCAGAACGGCTGCCAGGACGTCGACTGGACCGATAACAATGACGGTCGATACGTGGTCTATGACGGCTGCGACGAAGGCGTTCGCGTGGAGCACCATCGCCTCGACGGCCACGGGCACTGGTGGCCCCAGACCATCGATGGCGTGTCGACCCACCAGGTCATGTGGAACTTCATGAGCGGCTTCACGCGCTGACGCGGAGCCCGGACCTCAGGCGCTCCAGCGGACGTGCTCCTGAAGCGGTGTCCTCTTGGGGACCTGGGGGCTCTCCAGCTCGGGTACGCCGATCCAGATGAAGCCGACGATCTCCTGCGCCTCCGGATCGACGGAGAGCATGCGATAGGTGTCTGCGTGGGTCGTCAGTCCCCCGGTGCTCCACTTCGAGGCGTAGCCCTCGGCGTGAACGATCAGGGCCATGTTCTGGATCGCGCATGAGATCGCGGCGTAGTCCTCTTTGGCCTCGAAGGCGTCCTCCTTTCGAGGCTGCACGACGACGACGAGCTCGGCGGGATTCCGGACCTTCTTTCGGATCTTCTCCATGAAGGCGGGCGTCTTCTCGCGCCCCTTGGACTTGAGCTCAAGGGCCAGCTCAAAGAGCGCCTCCCTATGGACCTCCGAGACGCGCACGAAGCGCCAGGGCCAGGTGAAGCGATGGCATGGCGCGCGGTGGGCGCCCTCCAGGGCCTTGGCGATGACCTCCTCGGGAACGGGCTCAGCCTTCCAAAGGTGAGAGGTCCGCCTCGACATGATGGCCTCATAGGTGTCCATGCTTCGATTCTCCTGCCGCGCTCTCAGACGCTCATTCAGCCGTGACTCAAGGGTAGAAGGCGCTCGCTCCGGGTCCCATGGGGAGCCCCGCGTACATCCAAACGAGGAGCATAATAATCCAGGCGATACCCATGGCGATGGAGTACGGCAACATGGCCGCCAGGATGGTCCCCATGCCGGCCTTCCGGTCGTACTTCTGGGCGAAGACGATGATGATGGGCAGGTAGGGCATCAGGGGCGAGATGATGTTGGTGATGGAGTCACCGACACGGTAGGCGGCCTGGGTCGCCTCGGGGCTCAGGCCCATCTGCATGAGCATGGGCACGAAGATCGGCGCCATGAACGCCCACTTTGCGGACGCCGAGCCCACGAGGAAGTTCATGAAGGCAGCGACGACCAGGAAGGCCACCATCAAGAGGCCGCCCTCAAGCCCGATGACCTGCAAGACACCGGCGCCCTTCACGGCCGTAATGGCCCCCAGGTGCGTCCAGTTGAAGTAGGCGACGAACTGTCCTGCGACAAAGGCCAACACGACATAAGCGCCCATGGAGGCCATGGTGTCGCTCATCATCTTGGCGATGTCCTTATCGGACTTCACGGCCCCGACCAGCACGCCGTACACCAGTCCAGGGATGATGAAGCCGATGGTGACCAGGATCTCGATGGCGCCAAAGAAGGTGTTGAGCGCGTTCACCGCGGGGGCGCCCTCGGCGACCGGGTCGTGGAGCGGCGCCCCGGGGATGAGCCCGAGGAGCATCAAGAGGATGGCGAGGACCGCGCCCACGGCCATGGAGATGCCGAACGCTCGGGTCTCTTTGGCGCCTGGCATCGTGTCCGACGAGAGGTCCGGAGAGTCCCCCAGGGAGGGATCCCACTCTCCGAGCATCGGCTCCACGATCCGGGTCGTGACCACGGTACCGATGACCGTGACCAGCACGGTGCTGGCCACCATGAAGTAATAGTTGCAGGCCGCGTTGACTGTGTAGCTCGGGTCCAGGCTCTGGGCCGCCTGCTGGGTCAGCGCCGCGAGCATGGGGTCGAGACCGGTGATGAGGAGGTTGGCCGAGTAGCCGCCCGAGACGCCCGCGTAGGCCGCGGCCAGGCCCGCGAGCGGGTGCCTCTTCACGCTGGCGAACAGCAACGCTCCGAGAGGTGTGAGCACCACGTATCCAGCGTCCGCGGCCATGGAGGACATGACGCCCGCGAACACGACGGTCGCCGTGAGGAGCGCGTCGGGAACTCGGGTCACCAGGACCTTGAGACCCATGGAGATGAACCCGGTCCGCTCCGCGACGCCAATGCCGATCATCACCGTGAGCACCGGGCCGAGGGGCGCGAAGTCGATGAAGTTATCGACGGCGCTCGTGAGCATCCAGCGAAGCCCCTCGAAGGACAGGAGGCTCTTCACGGTCATCGTGACCGTGTCTCCGCTCCGCTGCACCACGTCCGCGCTCACCCCGGCGAAGACGCCCGAGACAAGGACGACCAGAGCGCTCATAGCGAAGAAGAGCGTCAAGGGATCGGGCAACCGCTGGCCCATTCGTTCGACGGCGCTCAGGGCGCGGACGACGCGACTCTGATTGGCCACGTTGACTTCTGACATGAGGACCTCCTACCAGCGCGAAGTTAGACGACGCCAGCCTTCGACCGTCAAGCGTCGGCTCACGCAAAGCCCACAAGTTGGGCGCTGAGAGAGCGCTGCGGCGCCGAGACGTGGCTCAGCCGAGTACGCGGTCGATAACGCCGAGGAACCACGATCGCCGCGATTGGGTGCCTCAGCGGTCTCTGGCGCGCTCCTCAAGGACCACATGAGCAGCGGTGCTCCGCGGCCGAGCGCGGTCGCGACTTCACCACGAGAGCGCCACGCCCCGGACGAGCACTCTGCCGCGCCGAGGCTCGCGCTCGAGCGCACCTGGACGGCGAGGAGGCTCGTCGAGCCGCCTCGCTTCCATCAGGCCCTGGTGGGGTGAAGACGTGGAGACTCGCTCATTCGAGCCAGCCCCCCGCCCTACTCCACAAAGATCAGGAACTCATTGCTGAGCAGGCCGTTCGGCGTTTGAACCTGCAGCAGGTGCATTCCAGGAACGGTCGGTGGGCTGACCAGATCGATCGAGATGGTGTCGGCGAAGCATTCTGGGAGCGTGCCCCCCAGCTCACAGGTGACGGTGGCCTCTACGCGCACACCGTCGATGAGCACGTAGGGATTCGCGGGGATGTGATCTCCGTA
>CALCNF010000458.1 GCA_937897815.1 uncultured Pseudomonadota bacterium
CGACGATACCCAGCGTGTCGAGCACCAGCCCAGGACCCGCGCGCTCGATGGCGATGCCGTAGACCTCCGTGCGGCCGCCACCCGCGGCTCGGAGCCGCGCCCAGGTGAACTCTCGGCCCAGGTCCGGGGACCAGACCTGATCCTCCCAGCTCTCGGATCGAGCGTTCAGGGTCGTGCTCAGGACCTTCTCTCGATCCAGGTACAGCTGTAGGCCACCGGCCTTGGGCCCGCCGCGGTAGAAGACGTGCAGGCGATTGGCCGGGGCGTCGAGCTCGTAGGTGGAGCCCGCCCCGCCATAGCTGGATGCGAAGACGCCCGCGAGGCCAAAGCGTCCGCTCTTGAGCCCTCCGTGGAGCACGCTCTTCGTCTCCCAGTGGTGGCGCTTCATGCGGACCCGGGCGTTGCGATACCCCTCAAAGGGCGGGCTGAAGAGCATCAACCCCGGGCCGCCGTCACCCAGGCGATCCTGGAGGTTGCGTCGGACCTCCCCGGTGTAGCCGTCTCCGACGATGGCCGAGTCGCCCCACCACGCGATGCGAACGGGCCGTTCGGAGCTCGGTGACTGGTCCTTGAGCTGCTTGAAGAAGGGCTCCAGGTGCCAGGTTTCGGGCTGCTGGTAGAGGGTCTCCTGCTCTGGGGACGGGACGAACTCCCAATCGGACGGCGTCTGAGCGAGGATGAGCGAGGTGGCGACGACGAGTGCGATCATGGGCCAGAAACCTACCCCGGCTTCGAGGTGCTGGCCATTCTCTGGGCCTGTCTGGCGCTTTCCCCAAACCAACGGACTGCAGCGCGGAGATCGTCCGACAACAGCGGCCCGTACAGGAGCTGACTCGACAGGCCCCTGGGGTTGCCCCGGATCGGTCGATGTCCGTCCTCACCCAGGCCCCTCTTGAGCACCATTCTGACGCCCCAGGGGGGCTCGATCGTCTCGAGACGACCTGGAGGGATGGAGCCCGGAAACCAGCGCTCACAGACCCAGAGCGCGGCCCACAAAGCGCTCCTCATACGCCATTGTTTTGCGCGCTCGAAGAGCCGGTCGAGATCGACCTCCTCGTGGGCCAACAGTCGACGCAGGTCGACCCAGGACTTCAAGGGGACCCAGTACCGATTCGTCGCCATATGAAGGGCCGTGTGGAGGAGCGTATCCTCAGGGTGGCTCACCGGCCATGGGAGCTCATCGAGGGCCACAGCCCGGTCTCGAATACCGTCGTGGTCCACCTCAAAGCGCTCGCTCGCGGCCAGCTTACGGTGGACGTCTAGGCTCACGGAGCCCCCTTCGGTCACCCAGGCCAGCTCCTCTTCCCAGGGGCGCGCTCCGTGACGCTCCTTGAGGGTGGACGAGGTGACCTGGCGAAAGCCCGTCTGGCGCAGGACCTCGAGGGTCTGGTCGAAGGCCTCCTCGGTGACCAGGACGTCGATGTCGACGCCGACCCGGTGGTTGGGGTTCTCGTACACCAGGCGCGCCGCCGCGTAGCCCTTCACGATCACAGGGGCCTCGAGTCCGGCCGCGCTCAGGGCCTCGGCGGCCACCTGGAGCGCTCGATCGAGCTGGAGCGCGATGAAGACCTCGCGGGTGATCGAGTCCGCGAGCGCGGGCGCGAGCGCGGGCCGCAGATCGGCGACGAGGGCGGCGACCTCACCGCGTATAGCGACGCCAACCAGGGCCTCTTCTTGCAGATCAGAGGGCTCTCCTCCGTCGATCAGCGCGCGCAGTCCGGCCCAGGTCTCGGGCGGCTCGATGCTGTCTGCTCCGGTGCCCATGAGGCGGTTTCCCTCTCCTGAGGAAGCACGGCGGGTGGGGTGAGGCCTTGCGCCACCCCGCCCAGGGACGGTACCCATCATTGCGGCTGTACCCTCTTTTGGATAGTCTTTCGAGAGCCTCGGGGGTGCGGCTTCCGACACAGATCGGTCCAATGGAGCTGTACATGGACGTAGGCGGAATCGGCGGAGCTAGTCGACGGATATATGGTGTGGTGATCGGCATCGTGGTCGATAATCACCATCCCGACGGCGAGTATCGTGTGAAGGTGAAGTTCCCCTGGATTCGCTCCACGGAAGTGGGCGACACCGAGGACTTTCTGAGTTCCTGGGCGCGGATCTCGACCCTCATGGCCGGCGGGGGTCGCGGATTTCGTTTTCTCCCCGAGGTCGACGACGAGGTCCTCGTGATGTTCGAGCACGGAGATCTGCGCCGCCCGATCGTCACGGGCGCTCTGTGGAACGGCGTGGATAAGCCTCCTGTCGATGGGGACGCTCCCGAGGAGACGGTCGATCCCATGGGTAAGACCATCGGCGTCCGCGACGCCTGCGTGGACAACAGCCTCCCCCACCGCAACAACCACGGCCGGTACATCGCCAGTCGCTCCGGACACCTCCTGCTCTTCGATGACTCGTCCTTGATGGGCAAGGAGAAGATCGTCCTCAAGACGGCCGGCGGCCATGTCCTCGTGCTCAACGACGCTCGAGGGAGCGAGTCCATCGCCCTGTACGACTCCTCGGGTGAGGAGTTCCTGTATTTTGATGAGGTGCGTCGCAAGATCACCCTGGAGTCCTCCAACGGTGATATCGACATTCGTTGCCCGAACGGGACGCTGACCATCGAGGCGGATAAGATCGTGACCACCGCGGCGTCCACGGCTGACCACGAGGCGGGCGTGAGGATGACCCAGGCTGCGCCCGAGGTGGTGATCGAGGGCGCGTCCAAGGTGGATATAGACGGCGGCACCATCGAGCTGAACTGACCCTGTGAGGGCCCTCAACGCGGGCTCAGGTCGTCTTGGCTCAAGCGCTTCGTTCCTCGCCCGCCCTTGACACGTTGGGCGGCCACGCGCGAAGACCGAATCGATGAAGCTCTCCATTGTCATGCCCGTCTACAATGAGCGAGACACCCTGCACCTGATCGTGGAGCAGGTCCTCGCCGTTCCCTATGAGATCGAGCTGATCATCGTCGACGATGGGTCGACCGATGGGACGCGCGACCTCCTCCCAGAGCTCGACGCCCACGAGAAGATCAGGGTCTTTCTCCAGCCTCAGAATCAAGGCAAGGGGGCCGCTGTGCGTCGGGGAATCTCCGAGGCACGAGGGGACGTGGTCATTATCCAGGACGCGGATCTGGAGTATGATCCGGGTGACTATCCGACCCTGCTCAAGCCCATCGAGGCCGGGCGCGCGGACGTGGTCTACGGCTCCCGTTTCCAGGGAGGTCCGGGGCGCGTCCTCTACTACCGGCACACCCTGGGCAACCGCTTCCTCACCTTCTTGTCGAACCTCCTTACGGACCTGAACCTCACGGATATGGAGACCTGTTACAAGGTCTTCAAGCGCGAGGTCATCCAGGCCATCGTCCTCGAGTCCAATCGGTTCGGTTTTGAGCCGGAGGTGACCGCCAAGATCGCCCGGATCAAGAAGCTGGTGATCTACGAGGTGCCGATCCACTACCACGGCCGCACCTACGAGGACGGCAAGAAGATCACCTGGAAGGACGGGGTGAGCGCCCTGTGGACGATCTTCAAGTACAACATCCTCAAGCGCGGCTCGGATTGCTATCGAGGTGACATCGCGAACCTGCCGATCCTGGTGGCCAACCGAAAACCGCTGGAACATCTGAAGACCGATGGGTGAGGAGCGCTACGCGGTCGTCGGGCTGGGCTATGTCGGTCTGCCTTTGACCCTGGCCCTGGCGGAGACCGGCGCGGACGTGCTGGCCTACGACATCGATGAGGACCGCGTCGCGTCCCTGAGCGAGGGCGTCGATCGCTTTGAGGAGACCTCGGCTGAGGCCATCGCGAGTACGGAAGCGCGATTCACCGCCGATCCCCGCGAGCTCGCGGGCCGCACCTTCTTCATCGTCACGGTGCCCACACCCATCGATGAGAACCACCAGCCCAACCTGGAGGCCCTCCTTTCGGCCTCGAGCATCATCGGCGAGCACCTCCAGCCCGGCGCCGTGGTCGTCTACGAGTCTACGGTCTATCCGGGGGTCACTGAGGAGGTCTGCGGTCCCGCCCTGGCGCAGGCGTCTGGCCTGACCTGCGGAGAGGACTTCTTCTTGGCCTACAGCCCCGAGCGCATCAACCCTGGCGACACCCTTCATGGGGTGAAGAACGTGATCAAGGTCGCGGGCGCTCAGGACGAGGCGACCCTCGATCGGGTCGTGGCGTGCTACGAGCGGTTCGTGACCGCGGGTGTCCATCGGGCGCCCTCGATTCAGGTGGCCGAGGCCGCCAAGGTGATCGAGAACACCCAGCGGGACGTGAACATCGCCCTGATGAACGAGTTCGCCCTCATCCTCGACCGCCTCGGTATCTCCACCCAGGAGGTCCTCGAGGCCGCATCGACCAAGTGGAACTTCCTCTCGTTTGAGCCGGGGTTGGTGGGCGGTCACTGCATCGGCATTGACCCCTACTACCTCACGGCACGAGCCCAACGCAGCGGCTATCACCCCGACGTGATCCTGGCGAGTCGCCGGATCAACGACGGCATGGCGGGCTTCGTCGCCGAGCGGGTGATCCGAATGCTCATCGAGGGCGATGTCCCCGTGAACCAGGCGCGGGTCGGCGTTCTGGGCTTGTCCTTCAAGCCAGGGGTGAGCGACCTGCGAAACAGCGGGGCCCTCAAGATCATCGCCGAGCTCTCTGCCTATGGAGTGACCTGCTTGAGCCACGACCCGTGCGTGAAGCCCAAGCACGCCGAGGAGGCCCTCGGTGAGCCCAGCGTCGCCTGGGAAGAGCTCACGGACCTCGACGCCTTGATCCTCGCGGTTCCCCATCCGGAGCTGCTGGAGCGCTCACCGGAGGACTTCGCTCGCGCTCTGCGCGAGGGCGGCGTCCTCGTCGACGTGAGCGCGCGCATCGCTCGACAGGCGCTGCCCGCCTCGATTCGCTACTGGAGCCTATGATGACGACCGTCCTCGTCACGGGCGCCGCCGGCTTTATCGGTCACCACGTCACCCGCGCGCTCCTCGCCCGCGGCGAGACGGTGATCGGGATCGACAACCTGAACGATTACTACGACGTTGGTCTGAAGGAGGCCCGCCTTCAGGAGGCCGCCTGCGACTCCTTCACCTTCCTTCGCGGTGATATCTGTGACCGCGCTCTTCTGGAGGGCGTCCTCAAGGAATCGGGCGTGCGACGTGTGCTCCACCTGGCGGCCCAACCGGGCGTGCGTCACTCGGCGCGCCAGCCCGCGACCCACGTGGACACCAACATCGTGGGCTTCGCCAATGTGCTCGAGGTCTGCCGGGCCGAGGGCGTCGAGCACCTCGTCTTCGCCTCCTCCTCTTCGGTTTATGGAGAGGGAGCCGAGGTCCCCTACCGGGAGCGCGCTCCCCTCGGGGTTCCGCTGAGCGTCTACGCGGCCTCCAAGCGGGCCGGCGAGCACATGGCCCACGCCTACGGGCACACCTTTGGGTTGAGGACCACGGGTCTACGCTTCTTCACGGTCTACGGGCCGTGGGGCCGGCCCGACATGGCCGTGTGGAACTTCGCCGAGCGAATCGCGAGAGGGGAGACGATCGACGTCTTTGGTCGCGGGCTCATGGCCCGTGATTTCACCTACATCGATGACATCGTCGCCGGGGTGCTCTTGTCCCTCGATCTCGAGCCCGATCCCCAGGAGCCGGCGAGGGTCTTCAACATCGGTCGAGGAGAGCCGGTCTCAGTCAACGACCTCATCACGCTCCTTGAGCGGCGCCTGGGCCGAGAGGCTCAGCGTCGAGAGCTCCCGAGGAACCCGGCGGAGGCCGAGCGAACCCACGCCAACATCGATCGCCTCGTGGAGGCCACCGGCTACGAACCCAAGGTCTCTCTCAAGGAGGGGCTGGACCGCTTTGTCTCCTGGTATCTGGAGCGCCTCGACCCTTAGGACCACTGGCTCGGATCGAGGACCTCGGCGCCGAGCTCAGGAAGAAGATCGGCCGTCCGCCTCACCGCCAGCCCGATGGGGCTCGAGTCTTCGAACCATCTCAGGTGCTCTACGAGCTGTTCTGCGCGCTCGCATCCGACGAGGAGCCTGGAGGCCCCCAACTCCTTCGCCCAGGCCCAGAACAAGACCGGTCGCGGTACCTCGAGGCCTTCGGCCAGCTCGTCGAGCAGTCGTATGGATGGAGCGAGGGGAGCGAGACCAGGCGGCAGAGCGTCGGACGGGAGAAAGGCGGTGCCCTGCAAAAAGACGCTTCGAACGTGGACCTCTACGCCTCGAGCGGCGGCGGCCTTGAAGAAGCCCTGCTCGTGCAGGCGACGGTCGAGAAGGCTGGAGGCGACCTGCATCACCGTTACGTTCGGGTCCTCAAGCCCGGCGAACGCGTCCTCGGGACACAGGGCGGAGATGCCGATTTTTCCTACGTTTCCGCGGTCCCGCTCCTCCACGAGGGCGTCCCAGACCGCGCCTCCCAGGGCGACGCGCTGCTCGGGGCGATGGAGGAGCACGGTGTCGAGCCGCCGGCCAAGGAGCGCTCGGCTGGTCGCCAGGCTTTCGAGGAGTCGCGCCACGGCCTCCCCCTCGCTCGGCGCGCCCTCCAAGATCCCAGGATCCGTCTTCGTGACGACCTGGAAGGACGGATCGTCACCGACGACGCGGCCGATCACCGCCTCGCTCTCCCCGTAGGCCCGCGCTGTGTCCAGGGTGGTGATGGACGAAGCCCGCGCCAGGTCGATCATCTCCGAGACCTCCTGAGCTCTCGGCTGTCCGGTGCGATTGGCGATCCCGTAGGGCAGGCCCCACTGGACGGTCCCCAGGGCCAGGAGGGCGTCGCTCACCAGCTCGTCCACCCTCCGTCGACCGCGAGGTTGTGGCCGGTGATGTAGCTGGCGTCCGAGCTCAAGAGGAAACGCACCGAGCTGGCGACCTCATGGGGATCGCCGGTTCGTCCCAGGGGGATCCGCGCTTCGAGGGCCTCGACGAAGCCCGGTGTGTCCGCCACCGCGGGGCTCGGAAAGGCTCCGGGAGAGATCGCGTTCACCCGGATCCCCCGAGGCGCCCAGTGGGTCGCCGCGTATCGGGTGTACTGAATCACCCCGGCCTTCGCCGCGCCGTAGGCGGGCGGGTTATGGAATTGGGGATGATCGTCATAGAGGGACGGCTGAGGTGAGACCACGCCGTACATCGAGGCGACGTTGACGATGGAGCCACCCTCGCCCATGCGCGCCGCCACCTGGTCGGTCAGGAGCATGACGGCGCCGAGGCCGCAGTCGAGGGTCTCGGCGACCGAGTCTGGATCCAGCTCGTCGAGCTGGGAGCCCGTCGCGCCATAGGCGTTGTTCACCCAGCCGTGGACGCCCCCCTCACCCTCCATACGGTCAAGGGCCAGGGCGATGTCCTCCTCGGAGCGAATGTCGCACTCCAGGGCGATGACCTGCCCCGGCGTCTCCTGTTCGCTCGCGTGCTCCACGACGGCCTCGAGGCTCGACAGGTTTCGTCCGAGGGCCACAACGGTGGCTCCGTAGGACGCCAGGTCCAGGGTCATGGCGGCGCCGAGGTGTCCTCCAGCGCCCGTCACCCCGATGATCATGTCTTGTACACTCAAGAGCAGCCCCTCCGCTCCCGCGAGGGTAGCCCACGGACGGACCGGGGGAAAGCCGCCTCGCGAGCGCGCACGGCCCCAGCGGGCGTCCCCGCGCGCATCGCGCGCCTTGACACCCCCCCGACCGCCATCTAGATCAAGCCGTCGCACGCATGCGCGGGAGGTCCGAGTGAGCGATCCGTTCAAGAACAAGTCTGTCCTCGTCACTGGGGGTACCGGCTCCTTCGGGAAGCGCTTCATCCAGACGGTTCTGGAGAACTACGATCCTCGTCGGGTCATCGTCTTCAGCCGTGATGAGCTCAAGCAATTCGAGATGGCTCAGAGCCCCAAGATGAAGGAGCTCGATCGGGGCCGTATGCGGTACTTCCTCGGAGACGTCCGGGACGCGGAGCGGCTCAGGCAGGCCTTCACGGATGTCCAGATCGTCATCCACGCCGCGGCGCTCAAGCAGGTCCCCGCCTGCGAATACAACCCCTTCGAGGCCATCAAGACCAACGTCCATGGTGCCCAGAACATCATCGATGTGTCCGTCGAGCGCGGCGTCGAGCGGGTCGTCGCCCTGTCGACCGACAAGGCGTGCAACCCCGTGAACCTCTACGGCGCCACCAAGCTCTGCAGCGACAAGCTGTTCGTGGCTGGGAACTCCTACTCCGGGGGCCGGGCGACCAGCTTCGCTGTGGTTCGGTATGGGAACGTCGTGGGCAGCCGCGGCAGCGTCGTGCCGTTCTTCCTGAAGCGACGCGAGACGGGCGTCCTGCCCATCACCCACCGAGAGATGACGCGCTTCTGGATCACGCTTCAGCAGGGCGTGGACTTCGTGGTCTCGGCCGTGAGCCGCATGCAGGGCGGTGAGATCTTCGTGCCGAAGATCCCGAGCGCCAAGATCCTGGATCTGGCGACGGCTATCGGTCCCGATTGCGAGATCGAGGACGTGGGCATTCGCCCCGGAGAGAAGCTCCACGAGATGATGATCTCGGCCGATGACGCGCGCCAGACCCTGGAGTTTGGTGACCACTATGTCATCACCCCTCACTTCGAGTGGTGGCCCGAGCGCGCCAAGCGATACGACGACGGCGCGCCGGTCCCCGAGGGCTTCGTCTACAGCTCCGAGCGCAACGATCACTGGCTCAGCGTCGAGGAGATCAGCACCCTCGCCGCACCCTTCGTCGGCACCGTGGGCGACTGAACGCCATGGGGGACGACACCTTCATTCCTTACGGCGCCCAGTGGGTCGACGAGGCGGATATCGAGGCCATGGCTGAAGCCATGCGCTCCGGTTGGCTGACGACGGGGCCGAGGGTCGCCGACTTCGAAGAGGGCCTGAGCAGCCTCTGTCAGACCGAGCACGCGGTCGCCGTGAACTCCGGGACGGCCGCCCTTCACGCCGCCTACTTTGCCGCGGGTCTCGGACCCGGAGACGAGATCATCACGAGCCCGCTGACCTTCGCCGCGACGGCGAACGCGGCCCTGTATCTCGGGGCAGATGTGCGCCTGGTCGACGTGCGAGAGGACACGGGGAACCTGGATCCAGCTCGAGTCGAGGCCGCGATTACGGAGCGGACCAAGCTCATCGTTCCCGTCGACTACGCGGGCCACCCCGCGGATTATGATGCGTTCACCGACCTCGCCCAGAGGCGGGGACTCAAGGTCGTCGCTGACCAGGCCCACTCTCTGGGCGCCGCCTACCGAGGGGTTCCGGTGCAGGCGCTCCCGGATCTCGCGGCCGTGAGCCTCCATCCGGTCAAGCCGATCACGACCGGGGAGGGGGGCGCGGTCCTGACGAAGGACGTCGGACTCGCGACCCGCTGCAGAGACTTTCGCTCTCATGGCCTGGTGCGCGACCGAGACCGGCTCTCCGCCGATCACGGCCCCTGGTACTATGAGATTCAGGACCAGGGCTTCAACTACCGGCTCACCGACATCCAGTGCGCCCTGGGCAGCTCGCAGCTGCAGAAGCTCCCGACGTTCATCTCTCGCCGCCAGGAGATCGCCCGTCGATACGACGCGGCTCTTGCGGACGTCGAAGCCCTTCGGACGCCGACGTGGCATGATCACGTGAGTCATGGCTGGCACCTCTACGTCCTGCGCGTCACGGGAGATCCGGACCTGCGGCGGCCGCTCTTTGAGCGGATGCGAGCCATCGGGCTCGGCGTCCAGGTTCACTACGTGCCCGTCCATCATCACCCCCATTTCCAGGGGAAGGTGATCCTGGGCGACAGCCTCTCGGTCGCCGACGACTTCTACGCCCGCTGCATCTCCATGCCGCTCTTCCCGCGTATGACCGACGAGCAGGTCCTCTCGGTGGTCGAGCGAACCCGCCAGGCTCTTGGAGACGTTCTGGGCTCCCAGCCATGACCTCAGCCTCAGGGAGAGGGACGCTCTCTGAGCGCCTTCGTGGGCCCATGGCCGCCTACGGCGCGACCCTCGCCGCGCTGATCTTCAGCCTGGGAAGCGCGGCCCTGCTCACCCGCACCCTCTCCGCTGAGGAGTACGGCGTGTGGAGTCAGTTCCGTGTGGTCAGCGGTCTGGTGATGACGGCCCTCTCCTTGAACCTCGGGCACGGCTTCCTTCGGTTCGGAGCTGGCGCGACTCCGGAGCGGCGAAGTGAGATCTTCTCCTATATTGTCGGCGCCCAGGTGGCCCTGGTCGTCGTAGGGCTCGTGGCCGTTCTTCCCTTCGCGGACACCCTGGGAGAGATGGCCTTCGGCCGCACCGGGTCGCTGCTCTGGCTCGGTGTCGGAGCCTGGGCCCTGTTCACCCTCGTTCAGGTTCAGCTGGTCAACAGCCTCTTGATGCAGTCGCGCGCTCCACGGGCCTACGGTCTGCTGTCGGCCTATCGCATCCTGACCTTGTTGGCGTTTGGAGCCCTCTTCATCTGGCCGCGGGTCGAGGTTGCGGTGGCGGTGAGCGTGACGATGCTCCTCGGCGTGGCCCTCGCTTTGGGGTTCTCGGCGCGAGAGGAGCTCCGCTGGCCGCGCCTGGGCCTGGGGCCCATTCGGGAGCTCCTCGCGTTCTGTCTACCCCTGCTCCCGATCCAGCTGGCCATGTGGGTCGTCGCCTCAAGCGACCGCTTCTTCATCAAGCACTACGCGGGCCTCGAGGAGGTCGGTCGCTACGCCCTCGTCTACACCTTCGCCCTGCTGATCCCGACACTCTACGCGGCGGTCTCAGGCATCTTCATGACCGCCATCGTGCGCTGGTATGAGGGCGAGGAGTACCAGCGGGTTGGCGCGGCCGTGAGCTGGGCCATGCGCGCCTATGTGGCCGTCGGCGGCGCGATGCTTCTCGGCCTCTTCCTGGGCGCCCGACCGATCATCACCTGGCTGTCCAAGGCCGAGTATGCCTTCGAGGGCGTCGAGCAGGTCGCCCTATCGGTGGGAGCTGGAGGCTTCCTCTTCGGGCTCTTTCAGATCCTTACGCGGCTCTATGATTTGGCCAAGCGACCTTGGATCATCAGCGGGATCTGGGTCAGCGCCATGCTCCTGAACCTGCTCCTGAACGCGCTTTGGATTCCCTCTATGGGCGCCCTTGGCGCAGCCCTCGCGACGGCCGTGAGCTACGGGGCCACCTTCACCCTTGCCTGGTTTCTGCGCCCACGCGCCGTGGCCCTCCACCCGGCTGTGGGCTCGGTGGCGATGTATCTCCTCGGTCTCGTGGGGCTCTGCTGGGCGGCCGGATGGCTCCTGGGAGAGGACTCGTCCCTGGTCGTGATCTTCTCGGTGGCGACGGCGGCTGGCGCTCTGGCGCTCCTCTGGTCGTGGACCTGTCGTCTGGTGATACCCGGCGAGATCCGCCTCGAATTGGCGCGTCGTGACAAGGTCGGATCATGATAGTGCCTTGCTTCGAGGACGCCTTGAACCCGCTGAGGGAAGGAGAGGGCTGCAGATGGCGTTGATGCACGTGGTCGGTGACGTCGCCTTCTCCCACGACTCTAGCGAGTCGTGGATCGACGGTGATGTGCGCGCCGCCCTGAGCCAGGGGCTGGCCGTCGCCAACCTGGAGTGCGTGCTGGTCGCCGAACGCTACACCGGTGAGAACCTCGTGGTTCACGGTCACACCCGAGCGGCGCGCTACCTCAAGGACGCCAACATTCGCGTCGTCTCCCTGGCCAACAATCACATCGGGGATCTGGAAGATCGAGGGATCGCGGCCACGCTCGAGGCCCTCGATGAGGCGGGCGTAGCCTACTTCGGCGCCGGGCTCACCGAGGAGGACGCCCTGGCGCCCCTGGTTGTGGAGGAGCAGGGCGTGAAGATGGGCTTCGTGGGTCGTCAGGACCCCCTGTCGCACCCGCCGGCGACCAACGTTTATGCGGAGGAGGATCACGGCGGGCCCGCGAAGTTTGACCTCGAGGAGACCCTCGAAGCGGGGCGAGCGCTGCGGGCCCAGGGCTGCGAGGTGACCGTGTGCTTTTTGCACTGGGGCGTCCAGAAGGTGCCGTTCCTCCCCGACTGGCTCATCGAGCCCACCCGCCGACTGCTCGAGGTCTTCGATGTGGTCGCCGCGTCGCACTCTCATATTCTCTACCCTGCGTGGCGCGAGGGGGACTCCGTCGCGCTCACGGGTCTGGGCAACTTCTACTTCGCTCCGCTCATGTGGCAGGGCGAGCTTCTGTACTCCAAGCCCGCCCTGGATCGTCTCGCCGTGATCGCCTCTGTCGAGGTCGACGGCGGCGGCGTCACGTCCCTGGAGCTCGTGCCGACCCGCCAGGGGCTCGGAGAGCACTATCCAGTGGGCCTCATGAGCGGTGTCTCCAGGGGGCTCGTGGGCTTCTTCCTAGAGCGGTTCCCGTCGAGGAGCGGCACCCTGTTTCGCTTCGCATGGCGCGTCCATGAGGTGCGAGGATGGGGTCGGTACGTCCGCGCTCAGGGAATGAAGGGGGTCGCTCGTCACCTGAACTGGGGGCTCCCGAAGAAGGTCTGGAGTCACCTTGTCTCGCCGCGAAGTCGCTGAGAGTCGCGCCACAGGTCGCGCTTCACAGTACACTGGACCTTCCACGCTAAAGGACCCAAACGAGCTCCCCCCGATCATGACACGCGTCGTCGCCATCATTCAGGCCCGCACGGGCTCCACCCGGCTCCCCCGGAAGGTCCTCTCCGAGATCGCGGGTGAGCCCATGCTCGGTCGGGTCATCGAGCGGGTCAGAGAGGCCCGGCTCGTCGACGACGTCGTGGTCGCGACCACCGTCGACTCGAGCGACGATCCTATCGTCGAGCTCGCCTCCGAGCGGGGATGGCGATTCACCCGTGGTTCGATCGACGATGTGCTCTCTCGATATGTGGACGCCGCGCGCGAGCATGAAGCGGAGGTGATCGTCCGTGTGTGCTCCGACTGTCCCTTGATCGATCCGGCCCTCGTGGACGACGTGGTACGTCCGTTAATCGATCGCCCGGAGCTCGATTACGTCGCCAACAACATGCCGCCCCGGACCTATCCCATAGGTCTCGACGTAGAGGCCTTTCGCCGCGACGCCCTCGAGACCGCTCACCGGGAGGACCACGACCCTGCCCTTCGCGAGCACGTCACGCCCTACATCCGTCAGCGTCCGGAGCGCTTCCATATCCTGGGTCTCAACCATCCAGAAGACCTCTCAGCTCATCGCTGGACGGTCGACGAGCCCGCCGATCTGCAGCTCATCGAGCGCGTCTACGGTGCCCTGGCGGGCTCGCCCGGTCACTGGACCTCCGTGCTGGACCTCCTCGACGCTCACCCTGAGTGGAGCCGTCTCAACGCCCACGTGGCCCAGAAACCCCAGCATATCGAGCCGTCTCGATGAGGGTCTTGTTCCGGGTCGACGGGGGACCGGCGATCGGCTGGGGGCACGTGAGCCGCTGTGTGGCCCTCGCCGCGGACCTCGTCGGGCGTGGAGCCCAGGTGATCTGGGCGTGCCGAGCCGAGCCAGGACTGAGCGGACTGATGGACCGGCCCCCCGAGGTCTCGTTGCCCGGCCAAGCCTCCTTTGAGCCGCTACCGGTGAGCGAGATCGAGCCGATTGTCTCAGCCGTCGGCGCGATCGACTGGGTGGTGGTCGACCACTACGGAGCTCAGCAGGACTACCTCGACGCCCTTCGCGTGGGCACGGGCGCGAAGATCCTGCTCATGGACGATCATCAGATTCGTCCGGGAGCCGACCTGCGGCTCGCGCCCATGCAGCCCTCGGCTCGCGACGCCCTGACCGGACCCGAGTACCTCTTGATGCGCGACTGCTTCGATCCAGCTCGGTCTCCCCAGTCGATGGATCGCTCAGGCCTCCTGATCTGCTTCGGAGGGGCGGATCACGCCCACCACACCCGGAGCGCGCTTGAGGCCCTGGTGGCCTGTGAGGGTCGACCCACCCCCATCACGGTGATCGCCTCCGACGTGCTCGCCGAGCGCCAGGGGCTCGACGCGCTGATCCAGACCCTCGGCCCCGATGTCGAGCGCCTCGCGTGGATCGACGGCTCCGAGATGGCCTCGCGCTTCGGCGTCGTCGCCTGTGCCCTCGTCTCCAGCAGCGTATTGGCCTTTGAGGCGCTCGCCATGGGCGCTCCTGTCGTGAGCGTCGAGTCCGTCGATAACCAGCGCTATCATGCCCAGACCCTTCGACGTCTGGGTGTTCCCTCGGTACAAGAGAGCGACGAGGCGGTTCGTCTCGCCGTCGGTGGGCGCGCCGTCAGTCTGCCCGAGGGCCAGATCGACGCCCAGGGGGCGGGCCGCGTCGCGTTGCGGATGCTTGGACAAGAGGAGCGCGGCTGATGACATTGCGGATCACCATCGCGAGCAGCGCCGACAGCTGGATACATCCCTATGTCGATCAGCTCGAGACCTCGCTGAAGACCGCGGGACACGAGGTCCGGCGGGTGACCAGCGCCGCTGAGCTCACCGAGGGCGACCTGTGCTTTCTCCTCGGGTGCGGTTTCCTGGTCTCCTCGGAGCGCCTGGCCCTTCATCGGCACAATCTCGTGGTCCACGAGAGCGCCTTGCCCGAGGGTCGGGGGTGGTCCCCCATGACCTGGCAGGTCCTCGAGGGCAAATCCGAGATCCCCATCACCCTCTTTGAGGCCGCTGAGGCGGTCGACGCGGGCCCCATCTACCTTCAAGACACGATGCGCTTCTCTGGTCATGAGCTGGTCGAGGACCTGAGAGCGATCCAGGGGAGCAGCACCGTCGACCTCTGCGAGCGCTTCGTCGCGGAGTTCCCTGGGATCGTGGAGCGCGCTCGTCCTCAGGAGGGAGAGGCGTCCGTGTATGCGCGCCGCGGACCCGAGGACAGCCGGCTTGACCCGGAGGTCAGCCTCCGAGACCAGTTCAACCTGCTCCGCGTCGTCGACAACGAGCGCTACCCGGCGTTCTTTGAACTGGAAGGTCGTCGATACGTCCTTCAGATCACCCGCGACGAGGAGGCCTGAGGATCCCGAAGGGTCCTCAGCGAGCGACCTCTCTTAGGACCATGAAGGCCTCGGCCGCCTCCACGCCGACCGAGGCTCCTCGCAGAGTGGCCAGGGCGCGCACGCCCTCTATGGACCGGGCGTGAGGGAAGGGGGCCATCTCGCTGGCGTAGGCCTCGAGCGCCGCGAGCTTTCGGTCCAGCTGGTCCCCGATCCCCACGAAGCGGTTGGGCCGGAACGTGTCGCCGGTCGACTCGGTCGCCCACTCGGTGCTCGACACGGTCTCGAAGGCGTAGATGGCCTCCACCGAGCTCCCAGGGAGCGGTCGGCAGGCGGTGATGACCGCCTGGTGCGCCATCTGGTGATCGACGTTCAGGTCTCCACCGTGATGGGTGTAGACGATCTGAGGCTGATAGGAGCGCACCAGCTGCTCGATGGGCTTGATCACGTCGAGGAGCGTCATGGAGTCCATTCGATTGTCCGGAAGACCCAGCATCTCGGGGGCCGCGATCCCGAGGGCGTCCGCGGCTCGCTTCGCCGCAAGGACCAGCTCCTCGAGCTCATCTCGTCGACCGTCGGCGTCTCGGACGTCATCCCGCGAGGTCGCGCCCTCGGCCAGGATCAGCGTTCGAACCTCGTCTCCGTCGTCTGCGTGACGCGCGAGGGTGCCCCCCAGGCCCAGGATCTCATCATCGGGATGGGCGGCGACAACGAGCACGCGTTGATTAGCCATGATCAGGCTCCTTGGGTGTGAGTTCGACCCGCGCGATGACCCGGCCATCGACCAGCTGCGCGTCCGAGAACTCTAGGCGGAGACCCCCTCGGTCGAGGAAGGCCCGTGGATAGGTGTCTGCGTCGAGCATACGGATGTGATCATAGATCGCCTGGGCGTCCCCGTCTTCCGGGAGCGCGCTGTCCTTGGGTTTGCGCCTGGAGAAGAGGGTGATCTCTCCGGTCTGCTCGACGGGCGTGGGCTCGTCGGACACGAGTCGCTCCATCAACTGATAGGCCAGGCGCGCGCCCCGCTCATAGATCTCGCCTGCGGTACCCTCAAGGGACAGCGGAAGCTTGGCGTAGACGGGACCCGCGTCCATCTCCTCCACCATTCGGAGGGCGCTCAGGACCGTCTCTGTGTGGCCCCGAACGATGAGGTTCTGCAGCGGCGTTCCACCACGGCCGTAGGGGACATCTGTCATGTGAAAGCAGACGCACTCTGCCGCCGCCAGGATCTCGGCGGGTACCCGCCACGACCAATGGGGAAAGAAGATGTAACGAGGCGCGAGCTCATGGACACGCTCCACAGTGAGCTCCGACGGATCCGTGATCAGGTGCCATTGACCGGGCAGGGTCGGCGCGATCTCGGCGAACGCGGTGGCGTTCCATGGCTTGGTCGTGGCTACCAGGTAGGTCTTCATGATCCCTCGGGTCAGACGACCGGCGCGGCTGCTGACGCGCCCGATCTTCGGCGTAGGTTCCTCGGATTTCCGGAAGCTCGCAAGCGACGGCTCATGACGAGAGCGGATTTATAGGCCCGTGGGGTGGGCAGAAACGGGCCGCTGAGAGGGCGCTCGGTGGTTGACTGGAGCCGAAGCCGCGGGCTAAGCCAACAGGCCTCATCTACCCGGGGAAACGACGTGTCGCGAACGATTCAGATTGGAGACCGCCTCATCGGTTCGGGTCAGCCCGCCTACCTGATCGCGGAGCTCTCCGCGAACCACAACGGGAGTCTGGATCGGGCCCTCGAGATCATTCGGCTGGCCGCGGAGTCTGGCGCTGACGCCATCAAGCTCCAGACCTACACGGCCGACACCATGACGATCCCCTGCGACGCGCCTCCCTTCCAGATCCACGGGGGTCTCTGGGACGGCTACCAGCTTCATGATCTCTACGTCGAGGCCCACACCCCTTGGGAGTGGCACGAGGCCCTGTTCGCCGAGGCGAAGCGCCTGGGCCTCGATTGCTTCAGCACGCCCTTTGACGCCACCTCTGTGGACTTCCTCGAGCAGTTTGACCCCATCGTCTACAAGATCGCGTCCTTCGAGCTCACCGACCACGCCCTGTTGCGAAAGATCGCCTCGACGGGGCGCCCCATCATCATGTCCACGGGCATGGCGAACCTCTCCGAGATTCACGAGGCGGTTGGGGTCCTCAGGGCGGCCGGTTGTGAGCAGCTCGCGCTGCTCCGCTGTGTCTCCTCCTATCCGGCGTCCCCGAGCGACTTTAATCTGCGCACGATCCCTCACCTGGCGGAGACCTTCGATGTTGTGAGCGGTCTCTCCGATCACAGCATGGGCCACACGACGGCTCTGGCCGCCGTGAGCCTGGGCGCCGCCATCGTCGAGAAGCACTTCATCGCTCGGCGTTCGGACGGGGGTCCTGACAGCGCGTTCTCCATGGAGCCCGCCGAGTTCTCGCTCATGGCGACGGCCGTTCGAGACGCGGAGGCGGCGCTCGGTAGGGTCGCCTATGGTCCCGGGCTCGCGGAGAGCTCCAACGTGGTCTTCCGCCGATCGTGCTTCGCCATCGCCGATATCGAACCAGGAGAGGAGCTCACGACCGAGAACGTGCGCGTGATTCGGCCAGGCGACGGCCTGGCTCCGAAGCACATCGACGGGCTGATCGGCCAACGCGCCCTCGATCGGATTGAGCGGGGAACGCCCCTGTCGTGGGACCTGGTGGGAGCGTCCCGTGGCTGAACTTAGAGGCATGCTGTCCGGTCCCTCGACCGCGGCGGTCTCATGAGCGAGAGGGACGACATGAGGCGCACGGGAGACCAGGAGCGCTTCTTGGAGCGGACCTCGGATCACCCGGCCACGTTCTCTTTGCTGTGGACGCCTGGTCGAGAGGCCGTTCCCACGCTGGTGGTCACTGAGGGGCACGGGCTCGGAGACGTCACGGGCGCCTCGGGGGTTCGCTGCGTGATGGTCAGCACCTCCCATGCTCGGGAGCGCGCCGCTCGCCTCCTCTCCACCTACGAGGGAGACCCGAGCGCCTTCAGGCCCCCGCGAGAGACCCTGGGCTCTTTTGTGATCGTGGACCCCTCTCGCCGCCGGTGTGTCCTCGGCCGAGATCGTACAGCGGTTCAGCACCTCTACGGCACCTGGGATGGAGATACGGTGGCGGTCTCGACCCGCCTCCAGCCGTTTATGGGGACCCTGTCGCGGGGCTTGGACCCGACCGGATGCGAGCTCTTCCTCGCCTTTGGGACCCTGGCACCCTTCCCGCTCTACGAGGGTCTGAGCGCCCTGGCCACCGGGCACTGGATCGACCTTGGGCCCGATTCAACCCAGGACACGGCCTCCCTGAGCTGGGGCCAGGTCTTCTGGGAGATCGAGCCCGTAGAGGTGCCCGATCAGTACGACGTGGCGGTCGAGCGATACGGCGAGCTCCTCATGCGCTCCATCGAGGAGACCCAAGAGGGTGACGCTGCAGGGCTGCTCTTGTCCGGCGGGAGCGACAGCGCTTGCGTTCTCGGCGCCCTGAGCGCCCTTGGCGTGAGAGATATCCAGGCCGTTCACATGCACACCGATGGCCAGAAGGGCGGCGACTACCCTCTGGTCCGCTCCCTGGCGGACGCCTTTGACTTCCGGCTCGATGTGGTGGACCCAACCACCTACGACGGGAGCTGGATCGAGCTCGTAAACGCGGCCATCGAGCGAAACCCAGCGGGCACCTACGACACCTTCCCGGCCTTCTGGCTCCTGGGACAGAAGCTGGGCGAAGGGCTGCCCTCGGGCTCGACGGTCTACAACGGCGAGATGTGTCTGCTCGATCAGGGCTTTAACGAGGCCGCCAGTCGAACTCGCGGGGTCCGCCGAGCGCTCTTCAAGGGAGGTTGGCGACGTCTAGCCTCTCTGGGACCGGTCGCGCCGGGCGCGCTGCGCAGCTTGAGCCGTCTCGTAGGTCGTGGCCGCTCGAAGCCCGCGGCCGCCATCGAGATGGGGATGGAGTTCCTCCACGCCATCGGTCGCCCCGCTTATTACTTCTCGGGAATGAAGGTCGGCGTCATGGGGATGCCTGGCGCGCCGAGCGCCGTCTACCGGTTCACCCAAGGCTCGTCCTGGGATACCCCTACGAAGGTCGCGGAGTCGTACTTTTCCCTCTGGGAGGATCGTCTCACGGGCCCTGACTGGGTTCAGGCTATGGGCACCCTGGCCAACGCCTGGTACTCCGAAACCAGCAACTTCACGGTTCCCCTTAGAGCCCTCGACGAGGCGCGCTACGGGATGTGTTTTCCGTTCTCCTCGGTCGACCTCATGGACTTCGCGATGTCGCTTCCCGAGCCGTGGGCTCGTGATAAGCGCATTCAAAAGGACATGAGCCACCGTGTTCTTGGGCTCCCTGAGTCGGTCGCCTTCCATCTCAAGGACCACTCCAACGTCGTGCCGGCGTGGCGACTCACCTACGATCAGGAGTCCCTGGAGCACATCGTGTCGACGGTTCGAGGGCACGACTATGGTCCCTTCCAGGCTGGCGTTCAGGAGCGACTCGCCCAGACCGATCGGGGCGAGCGGCCCTACGACCTGGTGATGTTCAAGCTCTATTGCCTGGCTCAATACGAATCGATGGTGACCCCATGAGAGTGGTCGCGCTCGTTCAGGCGCGGCTCGCGTCGACGCGGCTGCCCCAAAAGGTCCTGGCGGATCTTTGCGGGCGTCCCATGGTGATGCACTGCGTGGAGCGCGCTCGTCGCGCCGCTGGAGTCGACGAGGTGATCATCGCGACCACGGTGGAGGCCTCAGACGACCCCCTCGAGGCCTTCTGTGACGCGTCCAGTCTCGGGGTCTACCGGGGCAGCGTGGATGACATCGTCGGTCGCCTCCTCGGCGCGGCGCATGCCCGCCAGGCTGACGCGATCGTTCGGATCTGGGCGGACTGTCCCATGGTCGACCCCGTCGTGATCGAACGGGCGGTCGCGGCCGTCATTGGGGGGGGAGCGGACTACGCTACGAACAGCACTCTGGCTGGCCGGACCTATCCCGTCGGGCTCGACATCGAGGTCTACACGACCGCTCTCCTTGAGCGGATTGATCGATCGACAGACCACCCTTTCTTGCGGGAGATGCCCTTCGAGTTCGTTCGTGAGCATGCCCCGGAGCTGGAGCTGGCGTTCGTCCGTCATGACGAAGATCTGTCCGATGTTCATCTGACGGTGGATTACCCGGAAGATCTGGAGCGGTTTCGAGCGATGCTCACGGACCTCGAGCGCGCCGATCGACCTCCGGATTTCGCGGACGCAGTCGCGTGGCTTCGCGCGCACGCGGGCGAGGACGTCGCGCACCTGCGCGACGTCGACTATACTTCCAAGTTGGAGCGGTACAGAGAGGAAGAGAGATGACGACACCGATCCCCTTTCTCGAGGGAAACCAGGTTCACGTTCGAGGCCTCTCGGTGGAGGACGCCGCAGGCCCGATGGGTCAGTGGACCAACGACCGCGAGGTGTCGCGTACTCTGTATAGGGGGGCCTTCCCCAGCGACGCTGGCACGGTCGCCAAGGAGATCGAAGCCTCGCGCGCCAGCGCCGCCGACATCGAGTTCGCCGTCATCGAGACGGAGAGCGGCCGCCACGTCGGCGTCGCAGGGATCCACGGTCTGAACTGGGTGGCCAGGCACTGCGAGTTTCGGATCCTCATGGGCGAGCGTGACGTCTGGGGTCAGGGGTATGGAACCGAGGCCACCCAGCTCATGGTCGTCTACGCCTTCGAGGTCCTGAACATGGCCAAGGTCTGGCTGGGCGTCGTCAAGGACAACGCCGGGGCCGTCCGCTGCTACGAGAAGGCTGGCTTCGTACGCGAGGGCGAGCTTCGTAATGAGGTCTACCGAAACAGCCGCTATTACGACGTGATTCGCATGAGCATCCTCCGCGACGAGTATGATCAGGTGAAGGCCGAGTGGACGATCGCCGACAAGATTCGTGAGCAGTTTCCGCAGTGAGCCTCCGTGTTGGACTCCTGGGATGCGGCCAGATCGGGAGCGCCGCTGACGAGACGCTCGGCGACGATGACCCTCGGGTGCTCACCCACGCTCGCGCCTGCCAGCGCTCAAGCGACTTCGAGCTCGTGGCGCTCTGTGATCCGGATCGTTCACGGGCCCAAGAGGCAGCGGATCGCCGCTCATTGAAGGACGCGCGAGTCACCGATCGGATCGAGGAGCTCCTCGAGGAGCGGCTCGATGTGGTGGTGATCGCCGCGAGTACATCGGCTCATATCGAGCTCGCGACGGCGTGCATCGACTCGGGTGTTCGGCTCCTGGTCTGCGAGAAGCCGGTCGGCTCGACCGCGGAGGACGTCTCGGCGCTGATCACCCACGCCGAGTCCCGAGGTGCACGGGTGATGGTGAACTTCCTCAGACGACACTTGAGCCCGATCGCTGATGGGGCCGCTTGGGTCCGGGCGGGGGGACTCGGTCCTCTGAGAAGCGGGGTCATTCGATACCCCAAAGGCCTCTTGAACTGGGGCTCCCACGGGATCGATCTGTTGAACTGGATGCTCGGGACTCCCGAGGCCGTGCTCTTTCGGGGCGTGGTGGAGGACGGTCGTCGTGACGATCGGACCCAGGACGTGACCCTGCGCTACCCAGACGGCTCAGAGGTGCGTCTTGAGGGGATCGATCATCGTGAAGTGACGCTCTTTGAGATGGATCTTCTGGGTCGAGACGGTCGCCTGGTCCTCGACGATCTCGGGCGGCGCGTCACACGATCCAAGGTCGAGGAAGACACCGGCTTTCCTGGATATCGGACCCTCCGGTGTGGCCAGGGTGAGGCGGTCGATCTCGAGGGGGCTATGGCCGCGGCCTGGGACCACGTCCTCGACCTGGCGCGCTCTCCGGACATGCCGCCGGTCTGCGGTCTCGCCGAGGCGCTCGATGTTCATCTTGTGCTTGAGGCCGTGGCCAAATCTGAGCGCACGGGTAGTCTGTGCGCCCTCGACGAAGCGTGAGGGCAGGAGA
>CALCNF010000459.1 GCA_937897815.1 uncultured Pseudomonadota bacterium
ATGTGAACTACGACCCGACCCCGCAGAATCACATCGCGGTCATGCTCGACGGTGACGCGTCCAATCACGTCCTGTGGGTCCCTCAGACCCTCGAAGACAGCCAGTGGCATGACGTGAGCATCCAGACGATCGGGCAGCAGATCATCGTAAACTTCGACGGGGTCGAGGTGATCAACTCGAACGTGAACGACTTCCAGTTTCACGGGGGCTACATCGGCTTCACTGGAGTGACCGGCTGGGGGACGAACTTCCATCGATTCGACAACCTGCAGATCATCCAGCAGTGCATGGTCCCCTGATGGGCCGCCGGGTCTACCTCACGGGCTTCGAGCCCTTCCTGAAGATCCGGGAGAACCCGACCGAGGCCATCGTCCAGAGGCTGGACGGTGAGCGCTTCGGCGACGTCACGGTCGCGAGCCGGGTGCTGCCCGTGGCCTGGGAGAAGACCCCTTCACTGCTCCTCGAAGATCTCGACCGCATCCAACCCGCTCTTTGCGTGCACCTCGGCGTCTCGGGACAAGCCCAGGTGATCCGACTTGAGCGCTTCGCCTACAACACGATCCGCTCCGCCTTTCCCGACAACGTGGGGGCCCAACCCGAGGAGCAGCCCATCGAGATCGGGCGGCCGGTTGAGGCGACCCTGGAGACCCCGCTCCCGCTTGCGGAGCTCCTGGAGCGACTGAAGGTGGACGGCGTGCCCGCGGAGATCTCCACCGACCCCGGAAGGTACCTGTGCAACCGCGCCTACTACGCCTCTCTGAACCGGAACCAAGCCCCGGCGATCTTCATTCATATCCCGCACACGGATAATCGAGATCCTTCGGGCGAACGCTGGACCCTGCAGCGACTCAGGATCGGAACGGAGTCGATTCTGCGGAGCCTCTGTGAGGCGCACTGCGACGACCCCTCGCGCGCTGCAGGCTTGTCTGAAGGCGCCCGATGATCGCAGGCTACAGAGCAATGAAGCACATTTATCTCCTACGACACGGTAAAGCCGTGAACCCTGCAGGTCGGCTCGACCACGAGCGTGAGCTAGCGCCCCGGGGCCAGCGGGACTCCAGCTACATTGGTGAGTGGATGGCCGCGCGTGATCTCCTGCCCGACCTGGTGCTGGTCTCCAGCGCGGCCCGAACCCAGGAGACCTTCGAGCGGTGGCGAGCGGGCGCTGGATGGGACGGGGCCTCGGAGACGGACGACGAGCTCTACCTTGCGTCCTCCTATGAGATCTGTGATCGAATCGCCCAGCTAGATAACGCCGTGGACCGAGTGCTGGTCATCGGTCACAACCCGGGTCTCGAGATGACCGTCCGGGAGCTGACGGACACAGCCATCGTGATGAAGACGGCCACGCTCGCGTGCCTGACCAGCGAGCTGGAGGCCTGGAGCCACGCCGTGGGTCGCGGGACCTGCGCGCTCGTCGAGACCCACACCCCAGAGCGGAGCTGAGCGGAGCGCGCCGCAGAGTCCCTGCGACCTCATGGTGCGGTTCTGAGCTCCACGACGAGCGAGTTCGAGCGATCTTCAAAGCTTGCTCTTGCGCAGGTCGAGACCCTGGCACACTATGCGTGCTCTACGTAGGGTCGAGACCCGGCCCCCGACCGTCAAAACGGAGACCTACGAATGCGAAATCTCATGAATCTGTTCCTCATCGGCTCGTTCGTCGCGGCCACTCTGATCGGCTGCGGTGGCGAGAAAGCCGCCCCCGCTGGCGAGGCTGCCCCGGCCGCAGAGGAGAAGAAGGCTGACGACAAGAAGGCCGAGCCCGCCAAGGCCGACGACAAGAAGGCCGAGCCCGCCAAGGCTGACCCCAAGAAGGCTGAGCCCGAGAAGGCCGCAGCCCCCGCAGAGGCTCCGGCCGCCGCGGACGGAAAGGCCACGGCCGAGGTCTGCAAGGCTGCTTGCGACAACATGAAGAAGATCCTCATGGCCGCCCTGCCCGCCGACACCCCGGCTGAGATCAAGGCTGAGGCCGAGAAGGAGCTCGCCGCGTGCCCCGCGGAGTGCCAGAAGGAGTCCACGGCGAAGGAGGCAGGCTGCATCGCCGCCGCCAAGTCGCCTGAGGACATGGAGAAGTGCGCCGGCGACGAGTAGGTCACCCGCGCTCTGATCTAGAGCATGAAGACGCCGCCCTCGGGGAGTCCCTGGGGGCGGCGTTTTTTTTTGGATTGCGTCATGAGACTATGGTGGGAATCGAATCCACTGAGCGGAGGCAGAACCACCATGAAGCGAGCGCTCGCGGCGATCTCATTGGCGTTCCTGATGGTCGTGTCGAGCGCGACCGTGGCTACGGCAAAGAGCGATAAGGCGCAGAAGGTCTCCAAGACAACCGAGTCCCGTACACTCTACAGCTACAGTTCGGTTCATCCCTTCATCGTCCACGCGCTCAACGGCTGCCAGTGCCGGTGGGTTGATGACGAGTTCGAGCAGCGCGACTGCAAAAAGCGGTGCGTGCCCTTCAAGAAGAAGATGCTCGCCTGGGCGGCCAAGAACCCTGTGCTCCACCACGACCTCGAACTCGACGTGCAGAAGTACAACTTCAAGTCGCGCGCCTATGTGCTCAAACGTGAGGATCTGCTGGTCGAGCCCGACCGGGTTCCAGGCTCGGTGATCATCGGCAGCGGCCGCTGTGACAGCATGACCGGCATGCCTATGACCAGTCAGCGTATCGTGGCGAAGATGAAGGAGAAGGAGGCCAAGCGATCGGTCCTCAGAGGGGCTGACGACGTCTCAGCCACCGCGGTGCTCCACGGCAAGGTGAGCACGATGAACTGGTGCTGCGACGCCTACACGCGCAGAGAGGCGTCCATGGACGGCGTGAGCTGCAACGGTCGGGTGTTTAAGTACACGATCAAAGAGGTCGCTGTGGGCGAACTTCCTTGGTGGCGGTCAAACGATGAGCAGTCCAACAACAGTGAAGAACTCGGGGACGATCAGGACTCGACGCGCCCATGGCGC
>CALCNF010000460.1 GCA_937897815.1 uncultured Pseudomonadota bacterium
CAGGCGCTCTCTGACTCCCCCGGCGTGACGCACGTCCTGACGACGAGCCGTGACCAGGCTTGGTGCGAATCAGAGCCGCTGCCTAGCGAGCGGCGCGTCCACGCCGACCTCACCCAGGAGCGTGACCTCGAGCATCTGGCGGCGCTCATTCCAGAGGACGCACCGCTGAAGCTGGTGCTGAACTGCAGCGGCCTTCTCCACGCCGGCGAGGTGAAGCCAGAGCGCACCTGGCGTGAGCTCGACCTGGAGCACATGCGCCGGGTGTTCGACGTGAACGCCCTCGGCGTGGGGCTGCTGGTCAAGCACCTCGTTCCACATATGCCTCGTCGCGAGCGGGCCCTGTTCCTGTCCATCTCAGCGCGCGTGGGGAGCATCGGCGATAACCGCCTGGGAGGCTGGTACAGCTATCGCGCCTCGAAAGCGGCGCAGAACATGCTCATCAAGACCGCGAGCGTGGAGGCCGCCAGATCCCACCCCGAGCTCATCATCGCGGCGCTGCATCCGGGGACGGTCGACACGGAGCTCTCCAAGCCGTTCACGCGACGCCTGGGCCCCGACCGCCTCTTCTCTCCAGACGTCAGCCGCGCGCACCTCACGGAGGTGATGCGCGATCTGACCACGAACGACTCGGGTGGTCTGTTCGCTTGGGACGGTGAACCGATCCCCTGGTGAGACGGTGACCATCGAACCTCGTCAATGACTTGTGACCCTCTAGTGAAGGGGAGATTTCCGCAGCATGCAGACCCTTGAGCCGCTCGTCGTCTGGGCGCACCTCGCGTCCACGCTCTATATGACAGGCCTGATCTGGTTCGTGCAGGTGGTGCACTACCCGCTCAAGGCCCACGTCGGAGCCGATGGCTTCACCGCGTATCAGGCGGCGCACGTGTCGCGGACGAGCTTCGTCGTGATGCCGCCGATGCTGGTCGAGGTCCTCACAGCGACCTGGTTGGCGGTGGCGGCGCCGCCCGGACTCTCACCCACGCTCGCCTGGGTCGGGCTGGGGCTCCTGGGGGTGATCTGGCTGAGCACGATGGTCTTTCAAATCCCCGCTCACCGACGGCTGGAGGCAGGCCTGGACCCAGCGACGGTGACGCGGCTGGTTCGGACCAACTGGATTCGAACCCTCGGCTGGACCGCGCGCTCCGGGCTCGTCCTGTTCATGATGGCCCAGGCCACGTCAGGAGCTTGAGTCCGCCTCGGTCATCGAGCCACCAGAGACCTGCCGAACGCTGTGCTCGAGGGCGAGCATCGCGACGAGCCAGAGGGCTCCCACCGCGACATAGCCCATCGTGCCGTGGACGCTCAGGGCACCCAACTTAGACCCTCCTAGATAGGCCATCGGTCCGCCCGCTGCGCCCGTAGCGATGGCGTGCCAACGCGAGCGAACGAACAGAGATTGGCTGTGGCGAAGGGTCGCGCCAAAGCCCGCCCATATGGCGACGAGCCACAAGGGAGAGAGCCCCACCAGCGGCCCGCCCTCGTAGGAGACCGCGCCCCACCACGCGAGCAGAGAGTCCAGGACCACACCGATGACCATAGAGCGCACGACCAGGCGAAGCTCCGCGGCGGCCTCTTCGCGCACGAGCGCCAGGTGCAGGCCCACGAAGGCGGCCATGCTCAGCGGCCCCGTCCAGCCCATGACGAGCACGCAGGTCCACCATGCGGCCTGATGGGCGACCAGCTGCGGGAGACCCGACCAGGCCCACCAGGATGACCCTGCGCCCTCCTGCTCAGGCACCCGCGCTCCCCTGAGCTTCGGGCGGTGGCCCCGCGGCCAGACGACCGGAGACGGCGACCAGGGTCGTGAGCAGGACGCCCCAGATGATGTCGATGGCGACGATGGAGGACGGCCACCCCTCGACAACAGCCCAGTTCGTGAACTCAAAGGTGGCGTACGCGAGCCAGCCGACGCCCGCGCCCCGCTTGGCCGCCTGGGCGATGGTCGCGCACGGCAGCGAGGCGAAGAGCGTCACCACGAGGACGTATTGGAGATAGAAGAGGCCAGCGGCCAGGACGACGGTCTCTTTCGCGCGCAGGTCGCCGAGGGCCTCATCGTAGATGGGCTTCCCGATCACCCCGAGCCACAAGAGGTCGAGCACCAGCATCACCACACCTACCGCCACAGCGGCCTTCGCGAATCTCATCGGGTCTCCTCGGCTATCACTTCTTGGGAGGCCGAGGGAAGAAGCTCGGCACTCGCTCTATATAGGACCTGTATTCGGGCCGACGATCCACGATGGTGGCCTCGAGCATCGTGACCCCGCTGACGCGCAGGAGCAGAAACCACATGGTCGCCGGGCCCAGGAGCGCCCACAAGGGAGCGCCCGCGCCCACACCGACGAGGCCGACGCCGGCCCAAAGGAGAGCGTTGCCGAAGTAGTTGGGGTGACGGCTCCAGCCCCACACCCCTCGGTCCATCACCTTTCCGGCGTTCGCCGGGTCCGCCTTGAAGCGCTTGAGCTGTAGGTCGGCGACGGCCTCCAGCAGGATGCCGTCGAAGAGCAAGCTGAGCCCTAGAGCGTCAACCCAGGACAGGGGCTCGGAGGAGTTCGCGATGGCGAAGATCGGGAGCGCGACGAGAACCTGGAGCGCACCCTGGAGCCAGAAGACCTGGAAGAGCGAGATCAGAGGAAAGTTTCGGCTCTTCGAGCGCATGGCCTGATATCGGTGGTCCTCCGGCTTACCCCCATTTCGGTCCATGAGATGAAGGCCGAGGCGCAGGCCCCAAAGGGTCATAAGCGCCAGGATCGCGCCGTACCGAATGTTGGCGTCCAGGGGAGCTTCGCTCGCGGTCCACGCGATCACAGCGAACCCGGGCCCCCACCAGATATCGGCGATGCTCGCGTCCCGAAGCTTGAGGCTCAGGAGCCACAAGAGCGTCACGCACACCCCGATAACAAGAGCGCTATAAAGAACCGCGCTGAGCTCAATCATGTGTGACCTCGGGACCTACTGGAGCGAATGCGCACCAGGGGTCAAATCCAGATGAAAGTGGTCGGCGTGGGCCGCGTTGTAGTTCGGCGTGAGGATGATGTTGAAGATCCACTCGATGTACATCTCTTCTGCGAACCACTTCAGGAAGCTGCCCGCCTCAGTGACCGGCGAGTCCGTGAACTCCCAGTCGGCCAACACCTCAAAGTAATCCCCGGCGGATGTCACGAGGGCGGCCACATCGAGCGCGTTGGCCAGGCCGTGCTGACTCAGCTTGCTCGTGCCACCGATCACACGGCAGTTGTACGTCCCGCTGTGGATCACGTCGGTCACGTTGTTCTCCGCCAGGACCTTCGACATCTTCGAGAGCGCCAGCCCGAGTTCACACGAGACGAACATGGACTTGGCCTGGGCGTTCAGCGACGCGTAACGGTAGCTGACACCATGAATCACGCCTCCGATCAGAATCGGGTCCTGGATGTCACAGATGAGGTCGGGGAACCCCTCGGGACTCTCCATCGGATTGGAGGCTTGCGTGAAGCTCACCCCCGCCTCGAAGAGCTGCTCCTGGCAGCTGGAAGGCTCGATGGGCTCCGGAATAGAGACCGACTCTGGGATGCACGCCTGGACGACGGTCGCGGGGTCATTGAACCGAGGGAGCATGGCGCACTGATAGCCAAGCCGGCAGCCCCAATCGGACTCCTCGAAGGAGCAGCGCGTCGTGCAGAGCCCGGGCGGCGCGCTCACCTCAGCAGACTCGGCGCCGATGCAGAAGCTCATCACCATCCCCTCTTCATCGGGGCAATAGAGGTCGCAGGGCACCGAGCACATGCCGGAAGGGAAGCCCTGGTCTTCCGTGAAACAGAAGCCCTCGGCGAAATCGCAATCCGCGTCCTGCGCGCAGGACCCTCCGATCCACCCCTCGTTGATCGCGGGCCCCGGGTCCACAGGGGCGTCCTCCTCGACGACCGCGTCCGGCTCGATCATTGAACCATCCGGCGAGCCGACATCGGAGGGGCCGCTGTCTCCGCCCGGACCCCACTGTCCATCGCCCAGTCCGAGATCTTGAGCTGCGTCCAAGGCGAGCGCGTCCTGGCCCTGCACGTTGGAGTCCTGGGTGGAGACGCCGGCGTCCATGACCGTCCAGCCCAGAGGCTCTTCCTCCTGGCTCTCGTCCGAACACGCGGAGGCCGTCAAGAAGAGCGCGAGCAAGAGGTTCAGACGTCTCATGGCCGGAGGGTAGCACGAGCCGCGTCGATACCCGCAAGGACGTTCTCGCGCCGTGAGCGTTTCGCTGATAAAGGGACGGAGCCCACTACGAACCCGGAGCAGCCATGAGCCTCGTTCAGACGATTACAGACCAGATGAAGACCGCGATGCGCGACAAGGACAAGACACGCGTCGCGACCCTGCGCTCTCTGCGGGCTGCGTTCCTGAACGCCATGAAGGCGGACGGCTCGGAGACCCTCACCGATGAGCAGGCCCTCGCCATCATCCGGAAACAAGGCAAACAACGGCAGGACGCTATGGACGCCTTCGAGAAGGCCGGGCGAGACGACCTGTTTGCGACCGAGAAAGCCGAGCTTGAGATCATCGACACGTTCCTGCCGAGCCTGGCGGACGCCGACCAGACGCGCACCTGGGTTGAGGCGGCCATCTCCACGACCGGAGCCTCTTCTCCCAAGGAGATGGGCAAGGTCATGGGCGCCGTGATGAAGGACCACCGCTCGGAGGTCGACGGGAACCTCGTTCGGCAGATCGCGACCGAGCTCCTGGCAGGCTGAGAGCACCCGCGCGTCACCGCCGTGAGGCTCTGAGGCCTGTAACCATTGGCTCTTCGGACCGCAGGTGCCCTTGTGAGGCTCCCGTGATGCGGATAGAATCGCGTCCTCGCGAGGAGGTCGAGAGACCTGACTCGTGTGGGATGGGGCGTCCGTGAACCCTCGCGGACGCTTTGAGTGCTAGGAGGAGAGGTCAGCGACGCTGGCCTCTTCAAATGACGTCATGCTGGCGCAATGCGCCTGACTCTGGAGATTGAGATTGAGTACGAAGTTGTTTGTAGGTGGCCTCGCTTGGGCCACAACGGATGAGACCCTGGCGGCGCACTTCGCGCCATTCGGCGATGTTGTAGAGGCCAAGGTCATCAAGGATCGAGAGTCAGGCCGCTCGCGCGGTTTTGGTTTTGTGACGTACGAGAACGAGGCGATGGCCACAGCTGCGAAAGAGCAGTTGGGCGACAGTGAGCTCGACGGCCGGCAGATCCGAGTCGATGTGGCGACCGAGCGCGGCGGCGGCGGAGGCCGAGGCGGCGGCGGAGGCCGAGGCGGCGGCGGAGGCCGAGGCGGCTACGGCGGCGGCGGCGGCGGAGGCCGAGGCGGCGGTGGCGGCTACGGCGGCGGCGGCGGCGGCGGCTACGGCGGCGGCGGCGGCGGCGGCGGCGGCTACGGTGGCAGC
>CALCNF010000461.1 GCA_937897815.1 uncultured Pseudomonadota bacterium
CACGACCACGGTTGAGGACACGACCACGGTTGAGGACACGACCACGGTTGAGGACACGACCACCATCGAGGACGCCTTGACGGATGACATTCCTGTGGAGGATGTGCCCGCTGAGGACGTGTCCGCTGAGGACGTGTCTACTGAGGACGTGTCTACTGAGGACGTGGCCACTGAGGACGTGCCCACTGAGGACGTACCCGCTGAGGACGTACCCGCTGAAGACGCGGGGCCTTCTGAAGATGTCGCAGACCCCGCTGTTCCGACCTGGGACGGAGAGGTTCAGGCCATCATCGCGGCGAACTGTGGAAGCTGCCACGGCGCCTCGGGTGGTTGGAGCTCCAACTCCTACGCAGACTCCCAGAAGGGCGCGTATTCGGGTCAGTGCAGCGGCCTCACCAAGGGTGAGTGCTACTCCATCCGAATCAAGGACCTGTCGATGCCCAACAATGGCACAGCGGCGACTGTCCTGGCCGATATGGAGGCCTCGGGAGACCTGGAGACCCTGGACGCGTGGATCGCAGGTGGAATGCCTGAGAACTAAGCGGTCCTGAGATTTGTAGTCTGAAGAAAGACGTCGCGTCCGACTGGGCGCGGCGTCTTTTTTTTGTCAGTGTCTGCTCGAACCCGGGTGACGAGGCGGAACATGAGGCCTGAGAACCAAGATCCTTTTCTTCAGCGCGATCTCTTCGGAGGACAGGGAGAGGTCCGAATCTGGGACCTCCTGGGCACGACACACCTGCCTCCATTCGAGGCGGTGCTCGCCTGCGAGCTGGCTCCTGGTGGCTCGGTCGGGGCACACCGACAGGCCACAGCGGACGAGCTGCTCCTGGTCATCGAGGGTCGAGCGAAAGCGGGAGTGGACGGTGAGCAACGCCACCTGGCGTCAGGCAGCATCGTCGCGCTGCCCCTCGGCAGCCTGATGACCCTCCAGAACCTGGATGAGGAGAGCTCGCTGCGCTACCTGATCATCAAGGCGCGACGCTCAAACGGCTGAGCTTCCCTAGGGACAGGGTGTAACCAGCTTCACGTCGTCAACAAGGACCCCCATGCCGCTGTTCTTCTTCTCGTCGATCGAGTCAAAGACGAAGCGCAGCGAGATGGTGGCGTTGGCCGTGATGTCCAGAGGCTTGATCTCCTGCTTCCAACCGAGGCCGGGTCCTCCCTCGTCGCTCTTGTCCCAGACGACGCTCACGGCGCCATCTTGGATCAGCTCAAGCCGCAGGTGGTCCGTAGAGACCAGCGGCTCGATATCCGCGGAGCGCCAGAAGGTGAGCGTGAGATCGGTCAGGTCGTTCGGCAGCGCGATCGCGGGGCTCGTCGCGGTCCCCTGGGTGTGGCCCACATCGAAGTTCATGGCCGGGACCTGTCCGTAGTAGAGGCTGTTGGGCGGTGAGACCGCCTGAACGCCGCTGACCTGCCAGGTCGCGGCCTTCCCATCACCCTCGACGGTCCAGCCCCCCAGGGTCCCGTCGTCCCAATCCGCGCTCCAGTGAACCGTCGCGTCTGCGCCGGGCTCGGTGTCACAGGTGAAGTCCTCGCAGACCGCCGTGGTGCAGGCCGCGGGCGCAGGACAGTCCGCCGAGGTCTCGCAGCAGCCCTCACCGTCGACAGGCGCGTACGAGCACAAGCCAGCCTCGATTACGCAGGTCCCGACGGCGCAGGCGTTCCCTCCGACGCAATCCTCGTCGCCTGTGCAGGCCTGTCCACTCTCATCGAAGGAAGAGACGCAGGCCCCCGATACGCACCGGTCAACGGTAGCGGCCTGTCCGTCGTCACACTCACTGTCCAGAAGACAGCAGCCCTCTGGATAGGCGCACGCGCCCTCGGAGCAGACACCCGTAGAGCAGGCGTTCGGACCTCCACAATCCGCATCAGCGGTGCAGCTCGACGGCCCACTCCAGCAGGAGCCAGCCTGACACTGGTCGACGGTCGCGCCATCGGCGTCATCGCAGTCCTGATCCGTGCCGCAGCAACCTGCCGCTCCGGAGAGCGCGTAGACGCACGCCCCGTCCACGCATAGATCGTCGGTACAGGAGCTCCCGTCCGAGCACTCGAGGTTGTTGCTGCACGCGCACTCCCCAGTGGACTCCGCTACCGGGTAGAGGCACGAGTAGCCGGCGCAGAGCGCCTGGTCGCATGCGTCCGCCTCGCCACAGTCATCGACGGTGACGCAGCACTTGTTGGTCTCAAACGAGTGGAGGCACTCGCTCTTGGTGGGATTGCACTCATCGATCGTGCAAGGCACCCCGTCATCACAGTCTTCAGCCGTCTTGCAGCAACCCGGGATCGGCGCGTTGATGCACTTCCCCTCGGTGCAGCTGTCCTCCGTGCAGATATCGCCATCCTCGCACTTCCATGAGGTCTCCTCCGTGCACTCAGGAGGAGGCCCGGCGTCGACCTCCTCCAGGGCGGCGTCCTGGGAAGCGTCCGGGGTGACCGAGGTGTCTTCGGGCGCGGTCACGCTATCGGGCTGGCTGGTTGAGGAGTCAGGGAAGCTCACGGTCGAGGCGTCAGCGTCTGGCGCCGAGGTCTGCCCCAGCGTGGCGGGCTCCTCTTCGGCCCCACCGCACGCGGCGGCGCACATCAGCAGAAGGCAGCAGATGGCGCTTCTAAGGCTCAGGTTCTCCAACACAGTGACCTCCCTGGGGCTCCGAGACCCGCGCAGGGTATCACGCTCCGCCAGTGGGATCGCCCTCATGACTCTGGAGGCGCTCCGCGTAGAGCGGCATCAGCTTTCGGATCGCCATCACCCACAGCAGAGCGCAGACAATGGCGCACCCGAGCGCGAGATCCGCGGCCCCGAAGAGTCCCAGGACGATGAGCATCGCCGACGCCCCTCCCTTGGCGACTCGGTAGGTCAAGATGTCGACGACGGCCTTCCCCTGGGTCTTCTCGGAGAAGCCGAGGGGAATGTAGAGGAGCTCTTTCGCGGCCCGGAAGATGGAGTAATCGAAGGCCTTGGAGGCGACCTTGGCCACGGCGATCGCCGCGAAGCCGGGCATGAGAAGGAAGACGACGAGCGTCGAGCCGACGATGAAGGGGATGGCGAACAACGAGCGACCGACCCCGAGGACAGAGAGGACGAGGCCGGCGCCGAGCTGCAAGACGAGCGAGCTCAGG
>CALCNF010000462.1 GCA_937897815.1 uncultured Pseudomonadota bacterium
CTCTGAAGGCGCCGGAGGGGTGGCCGCGCGTGAGAGGTGACCTCCTCCCCTCACCGGTCGCGCAAGCCGGGGCGCCAGAGAAACGGCCCGATCTGCGTGCCTGGGAAGCGCGAGAGCGCGCAGCCGATCTCCAGCTTCGCTCCGCGCAGCGAGGTTGGGTGCCCGAGCTTGGATTCACGGCCGGATGGCGAAGCGTCGACGAGGCCCACGGAGGCGGCGAAGGGCTGACGGCAGGCGTCGGGCTCTCGCTGCCGCTATTTGATCGTGGACAACGGGAAGAGACGCTGGCTCGAGCCCGGGTCAAGCGCGCCCAGACCATGCAGAGGCTCCTGTCCGAACGCACGCAACGTGAGCGCCGACCTGCAGAGCACCGAGCCAAGGAGCTTCGGAGGCTCGCCGAGGAGCTGAGGGCCGAAACCGAGCGGGCACAGAGCCAGCTTGAGACGACGGCCGAGGCGGCTTGGGTCGGGGGCGAGCTGAGCCTCACCGAGTTCATCGACGTCCACCGAGACGCGCGTGATGACGACCTGGAGGTGCTGCAGCTTGAGCACGCCGCGCGCGCCGCACGAGAGGATTTACGAGCGCTGATGCTCGAGGAGCGCCCATGAAGAACCTGATTGGTGTTTGGCTCGGGACCGCGGCGCTGATCCTCGTGGGCTGCCATGACCACCATCATGGCCATGGCCACGACGACCACGGCCATGGGCACGACGATCACGGACACGAGCAGAAGGAAGCGGACCACGGCCACTCCCACGACCCGGAGGCCAAGGCGTACACCCTTTATGCCGCGAAGACTGAGCTCTTCGTGGAGGTTCCACCCTTGATCGCCGGGGAGGCCGTCGAGCTTGCGGCCCATCTGACCTTCCTGGAGAACTTCCGACCACTTCAGGGCGGAGAGGTGACCGTGACGCTCACCGGAGGTGGTCGCCCGGACGAGGTGTTCACGACCGGGCAGGTTCGAGTCGATGGGATCTTTCGCCCGGCGGTGACGCCAACCGCGGCCTGTCGTCGAGCCCTGCAGCTGCGAGTCGTGACCCCGGAGTTCGATGAGCTCCACAACGTCGCGGAGATTCAGGTCTTCGCCGACGCCGCGGCCGCGCAGGCCGGACGCGTGCCTGAGGAGTCGGCAGATGCAGACGCGATCGCGTTCACGAAGGAGCAACAGTGGCGCATCGACTTTGGCACCGTGGCGGCAGGCATGCGCACCATTCGCCCGTCGTTCGAGGCCCACGGGACCATTCGCGCGCGCCCAGATGGTCAGGCGATCGTCACGGCGCCTCTTCCAGGTCGACTATCGCTGACGCCGGGCGTACCGCGAGTCGGTCAGGAGGTCGCTCGAGACGAGGTGGTCGCCGTGCTCACCCCGCAGCTCCCGAACGCGGCTGACCTCGCTGGACTGGAGCAGGCGGTCGAGGAGGCCCGGCTGGCGAAACGACAGGCCACCCGAAACGTGAAGCGGCTCGAGGAGCTCCTCGACGCAGGCGGAGTCGCGCGCCGCCAGGTGCTGGACGCGCGCTATGAGCAGGAGCAGGCGACCGCGCGGCACAAGCGCGCGCGTGCACGCTGGAAGCAGACCCAAGAGCTCCAATCAGCGGGCGCAGCCCGAGACCAGGCGGGCGTCGATGTGAGCACGCCTCTGGCGGGCACGATCGTGGAGACCCACATTGTGCCTGGAGCCTACGTAGAGAGCGGCTCGAAGATGCTGCATGTGGTGGACCTCGACCGGCTCTGGCTCGAGGTCCACGTCACCGAGACCCACGCCCGCTACCTGGATAGCCCGCAGGGGGTCTGGTTTCAGGTTCCAGGCTACGACCAGATCTATCAGCGGGGAGCCGAGCACGTGATCGCCGTCGGTGGGGTCCTCGACCCTCGCACCCGGACGATCCCCCTCTATGTCGCTATCGAGAACCCTGAGCGACGCCTGAGGGTCGGGATGTTCGCGGACGTTCACGTGCTCATGGACGCTCCTCGAGAGGGGCTCGTCATTCCCGCCTCCTCCGTGACCTACGACGGAGGCCTACCGACCGTGTATGTCGCCCTGGCCGGAGAGACGTTCTCGAGTCGAGTCGTGCGACTCGGAGAACGCGACGGCCAGATGGTAGAGATCCTGGAGGGCCTCATGGAAGGCGAGCGCGTCGTCTCCGCCGGCGCCTACGCCGTGCGTCTCGCCGCGGCCGGCACTCTGGTTCCAGAGCATGGACATCATCACTGATGGTTGATGGGATTATCCGCTGGGCGCTCAGCAATCGATTGCTGGTGCTCGCCATCGCCGTGGCCCTCATGGCGTGGGGAGGCCTTGAGACAGCCCGCACTCCGGTCGACGTGTTCCCCGACCTGACGGCGCCGACGGTGACCCTCGTCGCGGACGCCCATGGCATGGCGCCCGAGGAGGTGGAGGCGCTGCTCACGCTCCCGATTGAGACCGCGATGAACGGCGCGACGGGCGTGCGGCGCGTGCGCTCGAAGACCCAGGTGGGCATCGCTGTGATCGATGTGGACTTTGACTGGGGCACCGACATCTTTAGAGCCCGCCAGGTCGTCTCCGAGCGGCTCCAGCTCGTCACGGCGACGCTCCCTCCGGACGTCGAGCCGCCGGTGATGGGACCGGTGGCCTCGATCATGGGCGAGATCCTCTACATCGGACTGACCTCAAAAAATCACTCGCCGATGGAGCTGCGCACGACCGGTGAATGGCAGATCGCCCGACGTGTTCTCGCGATCCCAGGGGTCGCCCAGGCCATCGTCATGGGAGGCGACATACGCCAGTTCCAGGTGCTCCTCGATCCCAGGCGCCTGGATGCCTGGGAGATCACGGCAGACGAGGTCGCGCAGACGCTCCGAAAGGCGAACGAGAACACCTCGGCGGGGTTTCTCGTCGAGGGAGGCCAGGAGCAGCTCATTCAGGGCCTTGGGAGGATCCAGACCGTCGAGGACATCGCGGCCACGCTCGTGACCATGCGAGACGATCGACCGGTCCTCGTCGGAGATCTCGGTGACGTTCAGATCGGTCCAGGCCTCAAGCGCGGTGAAGCCGGGGTAGACGGGGAACGCGGCGTGGTCATCGGTGTGCGGAAGCAGCCGCGCGCCAACACCGTCGCGCTCACTGGGGAGATCAAGAGCGTGCTCGACACGCTTAAGCGCTCGCTGCCCGAGGGGATGGAGCTCCATGACAGCGTCTTTCGGCAAGCAGACTTCATCGAGGTCGCCGTAGACAACGTCAGCTCAGCCCTCCTTCACGGGGCGCTGCTCGTCATCGTGACGGTTCTGCTGTTCCTCATGAGCGGACGAGCGACCATCATCACGGCGCTGGCCATACCTCTGTCCCTGTTGACCGCCATGTTGGCGATGAGACTCCAGGGCTTTGAGATCAACACCATGACCCTTGGCGGTATGGCTATCGCGGTCGGGGCGCTGGTCGACGACGCGATTATCGATGTCGAGAACGTAGTTCGGCGACTGCGCCTCGAGGGGATGCGCCCCAAATCCGAACGCCGCTCGGTGCTCAAGGTCGTCTTTGAGGCCTCGAAGGAGGTGCGCAGATCCATCGTCTTCGCGACCCTGGTCATTATCGTCGTCTTCACTCCCCTCTTCTTTCTCACGGGCGTGGAAGGCCGCCTGCTCCGCCCGCTGGGCTTCGCGTACTCCGCCTCGCTGGCGGCCTCGCTGC
>CALCNF010000463.1 GCA_937897815.1 uncultured Pseudomonadota bacterium
CCTACGACGCCCTGCGGCGCAAGATGGTCGCGCGCGCGGACCACGCCTTCCCGGTGAGCCGATATACGGCCGGGCTGCTGGGAGATCTCGGAGTGCCCGAGGATCGCATCACTGTGGTGGGCAACGGGACCGACCCCGAGCGGTTTGTCCCCATGGACGTGAGCGCAGCGCGCGCGAGCCTCGGCCTCGATCAAGCCCGGGTCATCCTCACCGTCGGTCGCCTCACTCCGCGAAAGGGCATCGACACGGTCATACGGGCCCTCCCCAGCGTCATCGAGCGCGTGCCGAACGCGGTCTACATGGTCGTAGGTGAAGGCGAGGACCGAGCGCGCCTCGAGGCGCTCGCCGCCGAGATGGGGGTCACGGATCATGTGCTGTTCGAGGGCTCTGTGCCGTTCTCGCAGCTGCCCAGCACCTACAATCTGTGCGACGTGTTTGTGACACCGTCTCGAAGCGCGCCGCCGAGCGTCGAGGGCTTCGGCATCGTCTTTCTCGAGGCGAACGCATGTGGCAAGCCCGTGATCGGCGCCCGCAGCGGCGGCATCCCCGACGCCATCGTCGATGGGGAGACGGGTCTTCTCGTCGAGCCTGATGATGAACCGGGTCTCGCCGAAGCCCTGATCTCCCTGCTCTCCGACCCGGCGCGATGCCGAGCCCTCGGTGACGCAGGGCGCGCGCGCGTCGAACAAGCTTGTACGTGGGACGTGGCCCACGACGCGCTGTTTCGGGCCATGAGCGAGGACTGAGCTTGGCTCGCGTTCGCTATGTGGTTCACGGACGCGGTCGGGGGCACGCCACCCGCGCTCGGGCCGTGATCGCACACCTCAGAGACCTGGGACACCAGGTCGCGGTCGCGGGAGGGCGAGACGCGCTACCGGTCCTGGGTGAGGCGGACGGAGACGACGTCGAGGAGGCGCCCTCTTTGACCCCCGACATGGGCGTGTTTCGCACGCTCGGGGGCGTCGTCACCCGGGTGAGCGCGGAGCGCCTGGCGCTGACCCGAGACGCCACCGAGATCGTGGTCTCGGACGGGGATATGCCCTCCGTCCTGGCGGCGCGCCTGATGGGATGCCCCTCGATCGCCATCGGGCACGGCATCGTCTTCAGCCACGGGCGACCTCCCGCGGGGATCTCCGCAGATCTCTGGCGACGAGAGGCTCGGAAAGCTCGCGTAGCCTCCTGGGGCTCAACGCGGCAGGTGGCGGTGAACTTCGTTCCCGTTGAGGCGGCCAAAGAGACGGTGACCGTCGCCCGGCCCGAGGTCCGCTCCGAGCTGCGACGATCGGAGCCCGACGGGACCGTCTTGGCCTACTTCCGAGATGACAACGGCGAGGATGTTCTCCGGGCCCTCGTCTCGGCGGGCGAGCGCCCGCTGCTGTTCAGCGACGTGCCCTGTGCGGTCGATGGCGTGGAGGTCCGTCCCCGCGATCCAAGGGCGTTCACAGCCGCGCTCTCCTGCGCTCGCGCGGTCATCTCCTCCGCAGGCAGCCAGTTGATCAGCGAGTGCGTCCACCTCGGCGTTCCCCAGTTCGCTCTGTACGACCGCTCGGACGCCGAGCAGGCCCTGAACGTCGAGATGCTTCGGGCCGCGGGTCTCGGCGACGGCGCGAGCTTCGCCGAGGTTGTTGCCGCCGATCTGGAGGGCTTCCTCCAGGCGACCGATCAAGGACGCCCCGAGCCCGCTCCCTGGGACGCTCCAAGCGCCGCCCAGGCCGTCGCCCAGCTCATCGACTCGCTTCTAGCGTAGCTGCTGGTAGACGTAGTTCAGGGTCCTGCTCGCCGCCTGAACCGACGTCGTGTACGTCGCATCATGGCGGTAACTCCAGGGCTTCATGAAGCGCTCCACGACGAAACGCTCGAGGCCTCCCAGGCCTGAGAGGTCATCCTTTCGTTCGCGGAGCTTGGCGACCTTCAAGCTCGCCTTGTGCCCTCCCCCGCTCAACGTCAGCTCCTGTGGGATGCGATAGCCGTTGTCTTTGTCCTTGCGGATCCGGGACGGCGCGACCTTGGCCGAGGGGCTGTAAAGAGGGAGCTTGTGGTCGGTGGCCTGCATCATCCAGGCGTGCCCGAATCGACCGTCGGCGTCTGGGCGAGAGAGAGCGCTCGCGGCGAACGTCGACTTGGGTCCAATGTCGAGGAGGTGGACCCAGCGATCTGCGAGATCATCAGGCTGGATATTTCCCTGGCGCAGATCGGCATAGGCGACCCCTTTGATCTCGATGGGCGCGCCCCCGGCGGGCTCAATGCGACCCGTGAGTCGACCGCGCGGCACGAGGACGGTCGTGACGTAGTGGTCACCATCGTCTTTCACCCGGCCGCCCTTGGGTTGGACCGGAGCGTGGTCGGTCACGACCTCGAGCTGGATGCGAAAGGCCTTGTCTTCCATCTGAACGGAGAGCCGGCCAACGCGGCCCTCGATGCGGCCTCGGCCCAGGTTGGCGTACAGGCGGTTCCCTACGGTCTTCCACTTGCTGGCCTCACCCCGGCGGACCTTCACCTTGTAGGTGTCGTTGTCTGCGGGTGAGACTCGAGCACGGAGCTCGGCTCGGCCATCGGCGCCCGCGACGTTGGTCGCGAGAAAGCGCACATAGAGGGAGCCGCCGCCCTCGAGCTCTGCCCTCAGGGTGACCTGATCCGAATACGAGCTGTCATCTCGAAGCTCGGAGTTGGCGAAGCCGAGGCTCAGGTCCGCGTCCTTGATGGCCGCGGCGCTCGGCATCGAGAAGCCGACCAGGGCGGCGCAGGCCAGGGCCTTGAGGCCCCAGGCAGTCGGGTTGATTCGTAAACGGACCATGATCGCTCCAGCCCATGCCAGGGCAGCGCGAGTGTAGCTCAAAGTCCGCGCCGCTGTCGTGGAGCCGGTCCGACGCTTCGCAACGGCATCCTATTCAACTGGATGTGCCGAGCCGCAGGCTGAGCCAGCGCCGAAGGTAGGCCCAGTCCTCCGCCTGAATCACGCGGGTGAGCGTGCCAATCACCGCGTAGGAGACCAGAAGCGCGATGCCCTCAAGTGCCAACATCCAGGCCGGATCGAGGTCGAGGGTCAGCTTCACGGCGACCGCCGGGACCGCCGCGACGGCCGCGACACCGAGGACCCTCAGGTAGGACATGAGGGGGAAGGTCTCCGTGATCGAGATGCCGCAGGCGCGCGCGATGCACCAGCAATAGAAGCCGACCGTCGGGATGAACGCGAGCGCTGTTCCGAGGGCGGGACCGGGGAATCCGATGAGGAGGACGAGCGGGATGCTGAGCGCCAGGTTCGACAAGAGCGAGAAGAAGGCGGCCTTGAGGACATAGCCGGGCTTACCCGCGGCGACAATCACGCTCCCGAATGCGGCGACGCGGCCCAGGGTGAAGATGCAGTAGAGCCTGAACACGACGGTGGCCGCGCTGTACTCATCGGTGAAGAGCAGCGAGATGGTCTCTTCGGCCGCCACAATAAAGACCGCAGTGATGGGCGCCACCACGAGGGAGACCTTGGTGATGGACGTCCGCCAAATCGCGATTCCCTCGCGAAAGAGCCCCTCTTTGAAGAGCTCACGAAAGCGAGGCGTGTAGGCCGCACCGACGGCGTAGGGAATGGTGACGACGAAGGGGATCTGCCACGCGCCCACCTGGTACTCGGCGAAGACCGCGACCGTCATCGTCAGCAGGATGAGGTAGCGGTCGATCCGGTTGTTGATCACCGAGACGATGTCGGTCAGCCCAAGAGGAATGGCGAACTTGAAGATCTCCCGCACGTTCATCGGCGATGGGATCCGATCGACGCCTCGGTAGCAGCTCATGAGGTAGCTGATGAGCAGGCCGCCATAGAGGAGACCGTAGATGTCGATGGCGGCGACCACGGCCCAGATGTCCATGCCCAGGGCCAGCGGCAGGACGGTCGCCAGCGACATCCCGAGGCTCTTGATGATCCCGACGCCCGCCGCCGCGCGCGCCCGATCCTCGATCACCAGGAGGTTCGGAAGGATCCGCGCAGGAAGATCTGCGAGGGGGAAGATCGCCATGAGCATCAGGTAGCGAAGCGAGGGCGCGCTACCCCCTTCTTCCGTCTCCTTGAAGGAGCCGAAGAGCTCCGGGAAGGCGTGGTCTACCCAGCCGATGCCCAGGAGGAGCACACCAGCGCCGAGGCCGAGGCCGACCAGGATCGACGTGAACCGCCACGCGATCGCGCGGCGCTCCTCGATGGGTCGAGCCGGCAGCGCGTACATCACCGCCGCAGGGAAGCCCGCGGTCATGATCAAGGCGACGGTCTGATAGACAAGGAGCAGGGCGCTGAGCACGCCCACCTCGGGCTTGCCCAGGAGCCGAACGATCACCAGAAGGACGAGCCCCTCTGCGAGGGAGGCGAGGATGCGACCGAGAACCAGGATCCCGGCCTGGTCGGCGTGCGAGGTCTTCCCGCTCACGACGTGGGCTTTCTCACGAGGGCTACCTGTCCCCCCTTGAAGGGCTCAAGGAAGACCACGCGACCGCAGGCCTCCAGGGCCGCGTGGTAGGCCTCGCGCTGGGCGTCGTGGAGGACCAGCACGCCTCCCGGACGCAGGAGGTCGAAGCCCTCCTTGATGCAGTGCACGCGGGCGCGTCCATCGACCAGCACCAGATCCGGGGTCACCTCCTGGGTCCGAGGAAAGCCGACGTAGGTCGCCATGGCGCTCGCGTCGTCTTCGCACCGCTTATCCCAGGCGATGATCTCATCTCGGCTCGCGCCCTCAGGCGGCATCTCGATGTCCGGCCCCACGTGATGGAGCTCTAGACGTGGGTCATCGACATGCTTGGCCACGTTCTCCACCCAGCCTCCATGATGCTCGATGGAGATGTATCGCTCGATGGTGGGCACGCGCTTGAGGAGCGCGCGGGTGCTGCCACCCGAGCCCCATTCCACCAGGATACGGGGGCCCACCGACTCGACGATGGCGAGGAGCTGGGAGAACTCGACCTCGTCCATGTAGACCGGGAGCGGCTCGTCGCTCTTCTTTTTACCCATTCCGAACATCATCGCGCTCCCTATTGCTCCGCGAGCATCTCTTCAAACAGGCTGCTCAGGTGGGCGGCGTGGGACGCCCAGGTGTGATTGGCCACGACTCGCTCGTGGCCTCGCTCGGCGGCGGCGCGCGCCCCATCGGGGTCGTCCGCGATGGAGGCGATGGCGCCCGCGAGAGCCTCGGCGTCGCGCCGGGGTACCATGGTGAGGTGCTCCGGATCGTCAAAGAGGGCCGCGATGTTCTCCGCCTCGATCGTGATGGTCGGCTTCGCCATCGCCAGGTACTCAAATACCTTCAGGGGATCGAGCGCGAACCCCTCACGTGCCGACAGGGGATGACAATCCGGATCGAAGGGCGCGACGCAGCAGTCCGCCGCGGCCAGCAGCCCGGGCACATCGTCGTACTCGACCCGACCGGTGAAGACGAAGCGCTCGGTGAGTCCCTTCTCCGACACGAGCGCCTCGACGGCCTCCTTGCGGCGCCCATCACCGATGAGGAGGTAACGAATCGGGCGATCCCGAAGGCGGTCCGCGGCCTCGACCAGGTAGCGTAATCCGTGCCAATCCTGGAAGGACCCTGTGTAGCCAACGACCGTGTCCGAGTCCCCGAAGCCGAGGCGCTCGCGCGCAGGCTTCGGGTCGAGGTCCGCGCGAAAATGGTCCGTGTTCGCGCCCCAGCTCACCTTGACGCCCTTGTCACGGTGGGCGGCGGGGATGAGCTCAAGGTTGGTCGCGATGATGCGGCTCGCGTGGCCGAGGGACAGCGGGCTGTAGTGCTCGTCGAGCACCATGGTGAGCATGGGGATCCCGAGGGCCTTGGAGAGCATCATGCCCAGACCATTGGAGGAGCCCCGCTCGTAGATCACATCGGGCTTGAACGCCTTGGCCGCCCGGTAGCTCTTTGGAAAGTAAGAGGCCGCCAGCGCGTGCTTGAGTCCAAAGGGTGGGTGCTTGGCGTAAAAGCACACCCCGACCACGTCCTGCCCGGACGATCCGTTGCGCGCCAGGAGCAACGTTGGCCCATGCTGCCTCAGGTTGCGCACCAGCTCACCCACGTGGGTTGAGCCGCCGTGGGCGTCAGGCACCTTGATGTGGGTGGCGACGACGAGGATGCGCATGGGTTGAAGACTCCGGGGCGAAAATGGCGCTCCCCTCTAGCACGCGACTCCTCTGGAGTCACCGACTTCGAGCGGTCCCCAACCGTGCGCACCTCAAATCGCCAGACAAGGGGACCTAGGCCTCACGAATGAAGGAGACCTCATGCCCGCTCGGAGACACGTGGAAGACCTGATAGCCAACGGTGTTGAGCTGCGCGATGGCGGCGTGGGTCTTCGACAGGGGAATCGAGTCGAACTGGTGGTGGAACTCAATGAGGATCTGATCGATCGAAACGGACTGGGCGATGAGCTCTTCGATGACCTCGTACTCGCTCCCCTCGATATCGAGCTTGAGCACATCAAGGTGGTCGTGACCCAGCTCCGCCATGACCGTGGTGATGCGGCGGATGGGCACCGTGATGCTCCGCTCCTCGGTCTCCGGGCGTTCCAGGAGCGTGTGGCTGATGTGGGCCGGGTTTTCGGGCGGGTTGAAGCGCAGCTCTCCGTCCTTTCCGCCCAGGCCGATCTCGTGGAGCGTGAACCGCTCAGGGAGCTCCTGGGTCTTCAGCCACGCGATCGATCGAGGCGTCGGGTCAAACCCATGGACCAGGGCGCCCGTGCGCTTCATGAGCTCCAGGTCGAAGGAGATGTCCTCTCCCAGACCCACGGAGTAGACCAGGGGCTCAGGCCCCAGCCGCTCCAGCGCAACGCAGTGCCCCCCGTACTCCGTTCCAAGCACCGCCTTAGGGACGGTCACCTGGGGAGCCATCGAGAGCTCAAGACCCAGGAGCCGACGAATCTTGAACGCTATGGATGAGGGCTTCGCCAACAAGTTCTCCCCGTCGCCACAGGCCCTTATGGAGCCCCGACGGCGCTCGGTCAAGCCTGGAGACAACGCCAGTGGCGGGGTTGCGCGAGGGCGACCCTGGGGTACCATGCGGCTCACGGGAGGATCGAGGACGTGACCGAGACGAGCTTTGCAGGAGGTGTCTTCTCCCCTGAGCTGGAGGATCGCCGATCCCCTGGCAGCATCGAGCTCGTCGACGGAAAGCTGGTCATCACCACCCGGTCAGACGCGACCGTGACCCTGCCGCTGATCGGAGCGAGAATCGAGGTGGGCGGCGCATCTGGGAAGATGGTCTTCTGTCGTCATCCACAGCACGAGGGCGTGACGATCTACTCGGAGTCTCCGGGCTTCGTCGACGCCCTCTGGGCCGCTGGCGACGAGGGCATCCGCGCCCAACTCAGGGCCCTGTGGGAGAAGCGAAAGCGCGCTCGCTGGGGAATCGCCGGCTGGGTCGGCGCCGGCCTCGTGGCGGTGATGGTGACCTACTACAGCCTCGCCGCCCTCGCCGGGCTGGCGACGGTGGTGATCCCCTATTCGGTCGACGAGAGCATCGGGGAGTTTGCCCACGAACAGATGGGTCCAAAGGAGCTGGGCGGCGCGGTCGTCGAGGCGCCCGAGGCCGAGCAGGCCATCGCGAAGATCATCGACGCGCTCAAACCCCACCTGGCCATCGAAGACGCCACCTTCGACATTCAAATCGTGCGCTCAGACATGGTGAATGCGTTCGCCCTACCCGGCGGCTACATCACCGTCTTCACCGGGTTGATCGAGAAGTCGGGGACCTACGAGGAGCTGGCCGCCGTCCTCGCCCACGAGATCGCCCACGTGACGCTCCGCCATGGGACCACGCGAATCGTCGAGTCCATCGGCGTCGTCGTGGTGCTCCAGCTGGTCTTCGGCGACGTCGGAGGGCTCGCAGGACTGGCTGAAGAGCTCTTCACCATGGCCGCCATCAACGGCTACAGCCGTGGCCATGAGAGCGAGGCCGACGAAGAGGGCGTGCGAATGCTGCACGAGGCGGGGATCAATCCAACGGGAGCCGCTCGCTTCTTCCAGACGCTCAAGGACTCCGAGTCCGGTACCGATCTCTCAGGAGCCCTGAGCTGGGTGTCCACCCACCCGGCGCACGGAGAGCGAATCGAGGCGATTGAGGATCACATCGAGGAGCTTGGAGAGACCCGCGAGCGGGATCTCCACATTGACTGGGCCGCGGTTCAAGAGAGCCTGAAGACAGCCAAAGACAAGAGCCCTGAAGAGGGCGAAGAGACGAAAGACAAGAGCGAGGAGACGGGGGATGAAGCCCCCGCCGACGCGCAAGAGACCACCAAGGAGTAGAACCATGAAAGTAGAGGTGAGACATCGTCCCTCCTTCGCGACCATCTTCGCGGAGCTGGGCCCCGGCGACTCCATCACGGCCGAGTCGGACGCCATGGCGAGTATGGACAGCGACGTGGAGATGACCACGGGGTTCAATGGGGGCTTCTTGCTTGGCCTGCTCTTGAAGTTCTTCGGAGGTGAGTCGCTGTTCGTGAACACCTTCCGAACCCTCAAGGAGAAGGCCCAGCTGGTGCTGACTCAAGGCACCCCCGGAGATATCCAGGAGGTCGACCTGCAGGGGCAGACCCTGCTGCTCCAGCCCGGAGCCTTCATCGCCGCGACCTCGGGGATCAAGATCGGCGTCGGGTGGGCAGGGTTCGCAAGCTTCATCGGGCGTGAGGGGCTCTTCCGTCTGAAGGTGAGCGGCACCGGTAAGGTCTGGTTTGGAGCCTATGGCGGCATCTTCGAGCGCGACGTCGATCGCGAGTATGTGGTCGATACGGGTCACCTCGTGGCTTACGAGCCGACCATCTCCCTGAAGATGGCCCTGGCGGGCGGGATCTTCTCGAGCTTCTTCTCGGGAGAGGGCCTGGTGAGCAGGGTTCAGGGGCAGGGACGCATCTACCTCCAGTCGCGAAGCATGGACGGTCTCGCGGCCTGGACCAACGGACACATTTAGGGGGCAACGATGGACATCACACTGACTGGAGGTCCGGGTTCCACCGTGGCGCGCGTCGGGCTCAACGCCGGCGAGACGCTCACCGCGGAGGTCGGGGCGATGATCGCCATGGACACGGCCATCACCGTCGAGACCACCTCGCGAAAGAAAGGCTCTGGGGGCGGCGGACTCCTCAAGGGCCTGAAGCGAATGTTCTCGGGCGAGAGCTTCTTTCTGAACCACTTCACGTCCCAAGGCCAGGGGCAGGAGGTCATCGTAGGACCGGCGTTGATCGGCGACGTGATGCACCACCGGCTCAACGGCGGCTCGCTCGTCATTCAAGGCTCCAGCTGGCTGGCCTCGAGCTCCGACATCGAGGTCGACACCACCTGGGCGGGCATGTCCAACGCCCTCTTCTCAGGTGAGGGCGTCTTCTGGGTGAAGTGCAGCGGCGTGGGCGACGTGCTCGTCAACGCCTTTGGAGCCATCTACGAGGTGGATGTGAACGGCGGCTACACGGTCGATACAGGACACATCGTCGCCTACGAAGACACCTTGAGCTTCAGCCCCGGTAAAGCAGGCAAGAGTCTTGTCGGGAGCTTCCTGGGCGGCGAAGGGCTGGTCTGCAAGTTCGAGGGCACCGGCAAGGTCTGGTGCCAGACTCACAATCCACCGTCCTTTGGAGCGCTCCTGGGACCGAAGCTCAAGTCGCGCGCGGCCTAGGGAGGATCAGAAGATGGCAGAGCACTGGTATTATGAAGGTCCGTCTGGCCAGGAGGGTCCCGTCTCACAGGAGCAGATCGAAGCGCTCCTGGGAGACGGCACGATTCCGTGGACCGCCCGGGTCTGGAATGAGTCCATGAGCGATTGGGCGCCGGCCTCAGAGGTCCTGACCATGAGCACCGGTCCTGAGGATCTGAGCCCGCCTGACGCCCACGAGGCGTCTGACGCAGGCCTTGATTCTCCCTCCGACGACGGGCCCACCGGCACGCCGACGGGGCAAGAGCTGGCGGTGGCCGGCGGCCCCATGGCCACCAAGACGGGCTTCGACGCGCCCCTGACGCGCGTCGATGGCGGACTGGAGCACGCGATCACCCACCGTCCGGACTTCGCCATGCTGCGCGTCCAGCTGGCCCAGGGAGAGAAGGTGCTGGCCGAGCCGAGCGCCATGGCCACGATGGACCCGTCCATCGAGCTTCAAGCGGGTCTCAAGGGTGGTCTACTGAAGTCCATTGGCCGGGCCTTTGGCGGCGAGTCCATGATCGTCAACACGTTCACGGCCAAGGACGGCGACGGTGAGGTTGTCTTCGCTCCGGGACCGATGGGCGATATGCAGCACGTCCGGCTGCGCGGGGATCGGGTCCTGCTTCAGCGGGGGGCCTATGTGGCCTCAAGTGAGGGCATCGAGATCGACGGCAAATGGGAGGGGTTCCGCGGCTTCTTCTCGGGAGAAGGCATGGTCCTGCTCCAGGCCCGCGGCGAGGGTGACCTGTGGTTCAACACCTACGGAGCCATGCTCGAGATCGACGTCCGTGACGGCTACTACGTGGACACGGGCTACATCGTGGCCTTCGAGGACACCCTGCAATATGAGGTCACGGTGCTCCCGGGATTGAGCATCGGCAGCAAGATCAAGAGCTTCCTATTCGGGGGCGAGGGTCTGGTGTGCCGCTTCTCCGGCGAGGGGAAGCTCTGGGTGCAGACGCGTACCGTGAATCCCTTCCTTCAGTGGGTCTACCCGTACCGCCCTCAGCAGCAGAACAACTAGGCCGCGCGGGTCTATTAAAACAATGTTGATAAACTTAGTTACCTTAATGTTGACCTAAACAGTCACCTTTTGGTACCGATCCGGGTCAAACGATCCAGGAGAGGGCCATGAGTGACTCCCGAACCGTACATATCCTCTTTGAGAATGAGGCCTGGCTGCCGCCTCTTCTCGAAGGTCTGGAAGCTGAGGGCCTGTCCCACCAACTGCATCACGTGCACCACGGGAGCTTGGAGGCGACGGAGGTCCCGGAGCCCGGGATTTACCTCAATCGCATGAGCCCCTCGTCTCACACCCGAGGCCACCTCGAGAGCGTGGATCTCATGAGCGAGACCCTGGCCTGGCTTGAGGGCCACGGACGTCGCGTCATCAACGGGTCGCGCGCCTTCGCCCTCGAGGTGAGCAAGTTCCGCCAGGATATGGTGCTCCAGCGCTATGGAATTCGTACCCCCAGGACCGTCATGACCGTGGGCACGGATCAGCTCCTGGCCGCGGCGCGCACGTTCGAGGGTCGATTCATCACCAAGCACAACCAGGGCGGCAAGGGCCTGGGCATTCAGCTCTTCGACTCCGTCGAGCAGCTTGAGGACCACGTGAACGAGCCCGGCTACGATGCGGGTCCCAAGGGCCAGATGCTGATTCAGCAGTACATCGAGCCCGCAGAGTCCTTCATCACACGCGTGGAGCTCGTCGGCGACCGCTTCCTGTTCGCGATGCAGAGCGCCACCTCGGGTGGCTTTGAGCTCTGCCCCGCCGACGCATGCCAGATCCCTCCAGCCGCGCCGGACGTATGCCCTGCGGATGGAGGCGCCAAGTTCCAGGTGTCGCCGCTGACGGCGGACGACAGCCTGGTCCAGAGCTACCTCCGGCTCATGAAGCACGAGGGGCTTGACCTGGCTGGTATCGAGTTCGTCGAGGACGCCGAGGGCAACCGCTACACCTACGACATCAACGGCACGACCAACTACAACTCGGCTCTGGGCCGAGAGGTCGGCGTGGACGGGATGCTCGAGGTCGCACGCCTGATCACCCGCGAGCTCAAGAGCTCGGGCAGCACGGGCGCCATGAGGCGCGCCGCGATCTAGCCACGATCGACTTAGACGTCGAGCGCGCCTCCACACTGGTGGCAGTGCCGCGCGTGGGGCGCGTGCCCATCGGCCTCACAGACCGGGCAGATGCGTGAAGGCTGACTCGCCTCGGGAGCGCTGTACGCCGTGCGCGCCGCGCTCGCGGAGAGGATGCCTGTGGGAACGACGATCAGGCTGTAGCCGACGACCATGAGCAGCGAGGCGATGGTCTTGCCGAGGACCGTCTGGGGCGCGATGTCTCCATAGCCGACCGTGGTCATGGTCACGATGGCCCAATACATGGACTGGGGGACCGAGGTGAAGCCGTGCTCCGGGCCCTCGACCAGGTGCATGGCCGCGCCGACGATGCTCACGATGACCAGGACGGCCGTGAGAAACACGACGATCTTCGCCGAGGACTCTCTGAGAATGCGCCGCAGAAAGGCCGCCTCTTTGAGATAGCGACCCAGCTTGAAGACTCGAAAGACGCGCATCAGACGCAGGGACCGAATGGCGATCAGGGACTGGGAGCCCGGGATCAAGAGGCTCAGGTAGGTCGGGAGGAGCGCCAGGAGATCGACCAAGCCAAAGAACGAGAAGATGTAGCGCTTCGGGCGCTCGACGCAGGCGATGCGCAAGACGTACTCGATGGTGAAGAGCCCTGTGAAGATCCACTCAGCGACGAAGAATGTGGTGGCGTAGGCCAATCCCAGGTCAGGCACCGTCTCCAGCATCACGACGAGAATGGACGCGAGGATCGCGATCAGCAGGCCCACGTCGAAGGCCTTACCCGCGGGCGTGTCCGCCTTGAAGATCACCACGAAGAGCCGCTTACGCAGCGGCGTCTCGGCCGCCATAGAGGGAGGAGGGAGATGACTCATATCACCACCCTAACCCGAGAGTGAGACCCTGTCTCGAAGCGCTCCTCCTGACAGGCACAAAAACTTCACAGTGTAGAATAATTACACACCGCCTGCGTGAGGGCGGCGGGCAGGAACTCCAACCAAGTTATTGATTTAACTCATAAAAATCATGGAATCCATCATTGGCACGCCGCTTGCTTTTCTCTCTGGCAGCAATCTCAACACGCCGTGGAGGCACCATGCGACATCAATCCCTCTCCATCATTCTCGCGCTGCTCTTGACCGCCGCGCTCACCGGGTGCGACAGCTCCAGCCTCTCCGACGGATCGGCCGGCGGCAACGCGCTCACCTCGAACCCCCCCACCTCGGAGCCCGATCCCGATGAGCACACCTATGCTGTGGCGGACGCGTCCCCCAGCCCAGGATCCCACGACGAGGGAGCCATGGCGTCCGAGTCGGATATCGCCGGGCCGATGGATCCGAATCTACCGCCCAGCTCTCCGAGCGAGGGCGATAAGTACGAGGACGTAGGTGCGAACCCGTTCACGGTCGTCAGCCATGATCCGCAGTCGACCTTCGGGATCGACGTGGACACGGCCAGCTACGACCTCTTCCGTCGCGACACGGGCAACTACGGTTGGCTGCCGCACGAGGCGGGCGTTCGCCTCGAGGAGTACGTGAACAACTTCGACTACGACTACCAGGCTCCCGCTTCGGACAGCGAGGTCCCCTTCGAGGTGTCGGTGGAGGCCGCCGCGAGCCCCTACCGAGACGTGGTGCTGATGCGGGTCGGTATTCGAGGCCAAGAGGCGCCGGAAGAGGATAAGAAGCCGGCCAACGTGGTCTTCCTCGTTGACGTGTCAGGCTCCATGTCCTCGAACCTGAAGCTCCCGCTGGTGAAGACGGTCCTCAAGGAGACCGTGACCATGCTCGAGCCCACGGACACCATCTCCATCGTCACCTACGCTGGCCAGGTTGGCGTTCGGCTTGAGCCGACGCCGGCGAGCGAGGTCGCCGTGATCTTCGACGCCATCGAGACCATGAAGTCCGGCGGAGGGACCTCCGGAGCTGCTGGCCTCACGCTGGCTTACGAGCAGGCCGAGGCGGCCTTCATTGATGGTGGGATCAACCACATCGTGCTGTGCTCGGACGGCGACTTCAACATCGGCCCATCGAGCGACGAGGCCCTGGTGGAGCTGATCGAGGAGAAGCGCGAGTCCGGGATCACCATGACGGTGCTCGGGTTCGGAAGCGGCAACCTGAACGACTCCATGATGGAGAAGGTCTCCAACGCAGGAAACGGCGTCTACGGGGTCATCGCCAACCAGGACCACGCCATCAGCTACGTCCAGAACAAGCTCCTGAGCACCCTCTTCTTCATCGCCAAGGACGTGAAGATCCAGGTCGACTTCAACGCCGAGCAGGTCCTGGCCTACCGTCTGCTGGGCTACGAGAATCGCGCCATCGCTGACCACCTCTTCGAGGACGACACGGTCGACGCCGGTGAGATCGGCGCCGGACACACCGTCACGGCCCTCTACGAGCTGGTCCTCAACGGCGAGGCCATTCCCCAGGCTCCGGGTATGCCCGAGGTCGACGATGGAGAGGCCTTCGATGGTGAGCTCGAGTTCGAGTCCAATGAGCTGTGCCTCGTGAAGATTCGCTACAAGAACCCCGAGGACGGCGTCGACGACCCCTCCATGGCGCTCTCCCAGGCCGTGATCGAGAAGCAGATCGCCGACCACATCGAGGCCACCAGCGGAGACTTCCAGTTCGCCGCGGCGGTCTCAGGTCTGGCCGAGCACCTCCGCCTGAGCCCCTTCGCCCTGCCCGGTGACTTCGAGCACATTCGCTCCCTGGCCGAGCAGAATGTGGACGGAAAGGCGGACCGCGAGGAGTTCATCTGGCTGCTCGATGTCGCCGAGCCCATGCTGATCGAGGAGCCCAGCCTGATCACGCCCTAGGCTCCGACAGTCCGCTTCGAGAAGCCGAGGCCCGCGACGACCCCGTCGCGGGCCTCGGTGTATTTAGAGACCCAGAGAGCCTCAGGCGAGGCGCCCTCTTCGGAGCGCGGTCGCGAGACCCAGGCCAGCCAGGAGCAGCCAGAGAGCGCTCGAGCCAGTCTGAGAACCCGAGCAGCCACCCGAGCCGCTAGAAGGCGTGGACGCCTCCTCGGCGACGCTGCCGCTCGCGTCACTATCACCAGGGTCTACAGAGAGTCCGCCACCGCCGCTGTCGCAGCCTGCAGGCGAGGAGATGTGGTCGGAGGGTGCGGCACAGTCGTAGGCCTGAAACTCGCAGTTGAAGCCGCACAGGCCCCCGGGGAGACTCTCCAGGGTTCCGCAGTCCGCTTCGAAGACCTCGCCATCCTCACACCAGATCACCGAATTGCCATCGCAACGACCCTCGAAGGTCTCGCCACCGCAGCCCTCATCCAGCTCCACGCAATCGTAGACGCCGTTCTCCTGATCCCAACCACAGGTTCCGCCGAGCGCAGCGCAGTCCGCCGTGAAGAGCTGACCGTCCTCACACCATTGCACCTCATTGCCGATGCACTCCCCCTCCCAGGTCACCGCCCCGCACTCATCGACGTCGGGAGGTAGGGCCGGGATGCCGTGGGCGGCGGTCGCCACGAGAGCGCTCAGGACGAGGCCTGCGAACGACAGCGAAAACAGACGAGCCATAGGGTTCCTCCCAAGCGATACAGGGTGACGCGGCGAACCTTAGCAGCCCGTGGTCCCCGCTGCACGTCCGGTTGTCTTGCATTACCCGGGTTTGAACAGGACACTGGAGGCCTCAACCTAGGCAGGGATCTGGCCATGATGGACGTCTCCAAGAGTCTCCTCCTCACCGTATGTCTTCTCCTCGCGTGCGCGCTCGCCGCGTGCGGCGATGATGCGAGCTCCTCATCGACGCCCGAGCCCGATGCCGGGCCAACCGTCTGTGGCCCCGACGCCCCGTGCGCCGGTGACGAGGTCTGCGAAGACGGGGCATGTGTGCCCATGAGCGTCACGGATCCCGATGTGACGTCCTCACCCGACGAGGCGACAACACCAGACTCGACGGAGCCTAAGGACGGCTGCGTGGAGGGCCTGGTCTGCGACGCGGGCGAGTGCGTCGTCGTCACCGGAGCGGAGCCCGCGCCTATCAATGATTGCGAGGAGTGCCTGGCCAACCAGTGCGGGATGTGCGCTGAGTGCCCCGCCATCTGCGTGCCGGACTGCGATCTCAAGGAGTGCGGAGACGACGGCTGCGGGGGAAGCTGTGGCACCTGTGACGCAGCTATGGAGTGCCAGGCAGGCACCTGCGAGTGGCTCGGAGACCCCCTCGACCCGGCGGTGTGCACGGGTAACGTCATCGGACCGCTTCAGGACTTCGGCGGCTCATGCTGCTACACGGCCACCAACCACACCAACAACCCCAACTGCGTCTATGGGTCTGAGAACTACAACGATGGCCAGTGCCTCGATGACCAGTGTGAGGGAGGGCTCTTTTGCTCCTACCGCAGCTACTGCAGCAAGGGCTGCACCATTTACATCGACGGCGTGGACAACGCGACGGGCGAAGCGAAGCCCGACGGTGTGCAGGACACGAGCGTCCCGGACGACTGCTCGAACGGCGCGGTCGACGGACCGGTCGGCACGGAGTTCCACTGCGTGAACGTGCGCGCCCCCGACAAAGACCCGTACGGCATCTGCCGCCCGGGAACCACCTTCAAGGAGTGCGAGAACGACGCGGAGTGCCCCGACGGTGAGAGCTGCCAGGCTCTGTACATCCTCGGCGAGTACAGCGCCCGGTGCATGACCGCGCCGAAGGGAGCCTCGGACGTAGGCGGGTCATGCAACAGCGACCCCAACGCGGGTCCCCTCCAGAAGTGCGAGGGCCCCTTCTGCAGCTCCAGTTTTGGTTGCTATGAGTTCTGTGAGGCGGACACGGACTGCCTGACGAGCACCTGCGAAGGCGGGCTTTGTGGAGGCGTCGAGGGCGCTACCTGCGCGAGCGACGAGGACTGCTCCGCCATGTACTGCCGTGAGCTTACGCCCTACAGCGACGTGAACTGGACCGACGACTTCTGCTGGCCGAAGAAGTGCCGCGTGGCGGGCGAGTGCGGAGATCCGGACTGGTTCTGTCGACCCTTCTGGAACGGCGCGAGCACCGTCGAAGAGGTCGCGCTGGAGCCCAGCTGCCGCCCGGTCGAAGATCCGAGCAACGTCGCCCACTACGGCGAGGCCTGTGGGGTCGAGGGGGACGGCACGGGTCTACCGCCCTGCGTCTGGTCGACCGGCTGCATCGACAACCACTGCTCGGGTCCGTGCCAGAGCGACGAGGACTGCTCCGGTGACACCGAGTGTCTCCTGGGCGCCGAGTGGAACCTGGACATCAATGACGACGAAGAGGTCGACACCTACATGCCGATCGATCTGTGCATCTCCTGGCCCCACAGCGGGGAGATCACCCCCTGCAACTCCAACGCGGACTGCCCAGAGGGCGAGCACTGCGAGTACCGAGTGAAGGGCTCCGGCGACGAGACCCTGGGACAGCGCACCTGGGAGGTCGAGTACGTCTGCAAGGCGGACGCAGAGGGACAGGTGACCTTCGGCGATGAGTGCGCGTGGGATGGAACGGCCAACTGTGACGCTGAGCTCTGTCTCGTGCCCTCGGGATCAGACGACGTCGCCCCGATGTGCACGGCCTACTGCGAGCAGGCGAGCGACTGCCCCGAGTACGTCGAGTTTGATGGGTACACCTGGAAGACCTACTGCACGAGCTTCAGCGTCACGAAGAACGGCACGCTCGATCCGGCGGACGACGTGTTCGTCCCCTACTGCTGGCGCACCTCCTCGGTGGGCACGCTGGAGCCGTGCGATGAGAACTTCAAGTGCGCGAAGACCACAAACTATTGCCGAGCGCTGACCATCGGCGGAAACCCGGATGAGCCCGTGACGGTCGAGCACCTCTGCGTCGACGCCACCACCGGGCTCGACGCCATTCCGACCAAACAGGTCGGAGAGCCCTGTGAGTCCTGGACCGAGTGCGTGGGCCGCTACTGCGCCTCTGACGGCCTCGGTGGAGGGTATTGCTCGGAGCTCTGCGGCAAAGACGCCGACTGCGCCAGCGAGAGCGGGCTCGAGGGGTTGGTCTGCACGGAGCAGGTCCTCATCCCGCGGCCGAACCCGGAGAACTCCGGGGTCACGAACCGCTGCTTCCTTCAGGAGACCTGTTTGCCCTGTGAGGCGGACGCTGACTGCGGCGGCGATCACGTGTGCATGAACATGGGTGCCCTGGGCACCCTGGCCGACTATCGCTGTGGAGCTCCCTGCGAGACGAACGACGACTGCGCGGATCCGGATCACAGCTGCCTGGTCGACATCGGCTCGACAGGAGCGCCGACCGGCAAGCTCGCGTGCATGCCCGACGTCTGCGAGTAGAGCGCCGCCGAGGCTGATCTCTGCGACCCTGGGCTCAGGCCAGAAGATACGGTCGCAGCCGGCGGACACCGTTCCACCGGCTGCGACTAGGGAGAGCAAGCCACAGGCGTATCTCGTCTTGTCGACCTCAGCGACCCTTCAATGGCCGCTGCGGTCGTCAGCCCCAATCCCGTAAGGCGTGACGATACCTGTTTCTTGTTCGGCGCGAGTACCCAACCCGGGTGCTCACACAGAGCAACGTGACAGACCGGCGATTCCTTAACTTCAACCTTGAACAACGCGGCCTATCGGAGCTCCTCTAACCGAGTCGGCCTCGCTCCCTGCCCCGCATCACGGGTAGTCATCCCGGTCCTGGAATTGACCTTGAGTCGGAGATGACGCCAACTAGACCCATGCCCTCACAAGCCGAAAAGGGATTCTATCCCTATAAGCTCCTGCGCCTCCTGCTCAGGGCGGCCATGGTCGTCTTCTTCAGACGCATCGAGGTCGTTGGGCTGGAGAACGTTCCGGACGAGGGGCCCACGCTCTTTTGCGCCAATCACTCAAACTCCATGCTGGATCCGGTGATGATCACCGTGTTCAGCGGACGAATCGTTCACTTCGCCGCGGCAGACATCCTCTTCGCGAATCCCATCTTGCGCCTGTTCCTCACGGTCCTCGGCGCCGTGCCGATTCGGCGCCGTCAAGATCATGGAGGCAGCGGACAGGACAACGAGGACGCCTTCGCGGCCCTCTATGGTGTGCTCCGAGAGGGGCGCTCCATGGGAATCTTCCCAGAGGGGCTGAGCCACCATGACCCCCACCTGGCGGAGCTCAAGACAGGGCCCGCGCGACTGGCCCTGGGGGCCGCGGGCTCCCAGACCTCAGAAACCGTCCGAATCGTGCCCTGCGGGTTCTACTACACCGACCCGAGGCGGTTTCGCTCCCAGGTGCTCCTGCAGTTTGGCGAGCCTATCGAGATCACCCCCGAGCGAATCGCGGAGCACGCAGAGGAGCCCCGCGCGACCGTGCGCAACGTCACAGACGACCTGGAGATGTCCATCCGCGGTCTGACCGTGAACGCCGAGGACTGGGACACGGTGCGGGTCATGGACGGAGTCCGTCGGATGTACCAACCCAGGCGGATCAGTCTGGCGGAGCGAGCCGAGCTCGCTCGGCGCTTCAACGAGCGATACCCTGAGGTGAAAGACGACCCTGGGGTCCAGCAATTGGCCGAACGGGTGCGAGCCTATCAAGACTCCTTGTATCTGCTCGGTCTGCGCGACCGAGACGTCCAACGAGGGCTCAGGAGCTGGGAGCTGGTGTGGAGAACCCTGAGCTACGGGCTGCTGTTCATCGTCTACCTGCCGCTCGCCATCGTGGGCGCGCCATTGCACGCCCCCCTCGGGCTCATCCTCAAGGTCGGTGGGACGCGATTCTCACCCCGGAAGGACACCATCGCCGCCACGA
>CALCNF010000464.1 GCA_937897815.1 uncultured Pseudomonadota bacterium
CACTCCTTTGCAATGCGTCCCGCCTGCCGTATGGTCAAGGCATGAGCGTTACGGTACCCAAGTCTCTCGTTCCGGACCGCGAGCGACTCCTCGCGGAGATTCGCGGCGCGGGCCTGCGCGCCACCGCTTCTCGTGTCGCCGTGTTGCGTGTCCTCCATGAGGAGAGCCGGCCGATGAGCCACTCGGACCTTATTCAGGCGCTCAAGGAGAACACCTGGGACCCGAGCACCCTCTACCGCAACCTCACCGACCTCGCGGAGGTAGGGCTGCTCAGGCGCTCGGAGTTTGGCGACAGGACGTGGCGCTTTGAGGTCTCATGTGACCATGGCCACGGGGACCATGCGGCCCACTTTCTGTGTCGGGACTGCGGTGAAATCGTGTGCTTGCCCGAGGTGACCGTAACGCCCAGCGGAGACGAAACCATGCCCAGGGCGGTGCTCTCGGGGGCGGTCGAGGTCCAGATTTTGGGGCAATGCGACTCCTGCTTCACTCCGGCGGCGTAGTAGGGCGGCCCTCAGGGCTCGAAGCCGCTGCGCCTTCGGTCTCTGGCTCAGGCAAGATCGTTTCTACTCACAGGCGCCGCACGAGCCGGGGGCGCTCGCCGGAACCTGCTCCGCTCCCGACACCTCCAGGTAGCGGTTCGTGTACTCATCTGAGGTGACCGTACAGGGACTACCCGGCTGCAGATTCTCCCAGGTGTCATCGACCGTAAACTTGTACTCGACTCCACCGGGGGGCAGGTCGGCTGTGTAGGTGTAGATTCCGTCGGAGTCCTCGTCCGTCATGGACCAGCAGCCGCCGCACCACTCGTTGAACGGGCCATTCAAGTACACGGATCCGAACGGTCCATAACAGCTCATATCGACCTGGAAGGTCACGGGATAGAGACAACTCCCATCATCGTAGGTCGCCTCCGGATCTGTGTTCGTCGCCTGCGCGTCCGTGCATCCACCTTTCTCCGGCGCGGGGCATCCGTCACAGTAGCTGTGGGTCAGGTTCAGCTGCATCGAGCCTTGTGCGGTGACCGAGCGATGGCCGGTCTCGGGGTCCGCGCACCATTGACCGGTGATGTCCTCCTGGCCGAACCATGGACTCCATACGGCCTCCTCGGCCATCCAGTCCCCGAAGGACAGGACATACTCATAGTCTCCCGCCGGTCCGGTCCAGTCGCCGGTCCAGATCCCGTCCTTGTCCTTATCGTGGAGCGTCACCGCGAGCTCGAAATCGATGCCCCACATGTCGAGGCCCATGACGTACACCACGCCCCCTTGGGTCCATTGCATCGCCGGAATGGGGCAGGTCATGTCGATGGAGAATTCGATATGAGCTTCCTCGGGCTCGGGCCCTGGACACCCGTCGCAGTAGCTGTGCGTGAGCGCTACCTGCATCGAACCATCCGCCGTGATCATGCGGTTCCCGGTCTCGGGGCTCGCGCACGCCTGGCCGCTGATGTCCTCTTTGCCGTACCACTCGTTCCACGACCCCTCGTCGGCGAGATAATGCCCGAAGGACAGGGCGTACTCGTAGTCTCCTGGCTGACCGGACCAGAGACCTGTCCAGACGCCGTCTTGGTCTTCATCCGTGAGCTCGAGAGCGACCTGATTGACCTTATCCCAGGCGTCTAGGCCCATGACATAGACAGCGTCTCCCTCGGAGAGCTCGGGGGCAGAGCAGCCCATGTCCACGCTGAACTCGATCTCGGCATCGGGAGGCTCCTCGCCGGGGCACACGCCGCAGTAGCTGTGGGTGAGGTCCACCTTCATCTCGCCGGCAGCGTTGAGCACACGATTGCCCGTCTCTGGAGTCGCGCACGGCTGACCAGTGAGGTCCTCTTTTCCGTACCACACGCTCCAGGAGGCCTGGTCTTCAAGCCAGTGCCCAAAAGAGAGCGTGTACTCGTATTCGCCGGGATCGCCGATCCAGAGACCTGTCCAGACCCCGTCGCCGTCTTCATCGGTGAGGTCCAGGCCGATTTGGCTCTCCGTTCCCCACTTGTCGAGCCCCATCACGTAGACCAGGTCCCCGTCTGAGAGCTCGGGAGTCGAGCATCCCATATGGACCGAGAACTCGACCTCTGCGTCTTGCTCTACCACGTCGCCCGGGCAGGCCTCGCAGTGGCCGTGAATCAGGTTGAGCTCCATGACGCCGTCGGCGCTCAGGGTTCGGTTCCCCTCCTCCGTCGCGCAAGGCTGGCCGGAGAGGTCCTCCTTGCCGTACCAGACGTTCCAGGAGTCCGTATCTGCCATCCAATGGCCGAACGAGAGTACGTACTCGTATTCGCCGGATGGGCCCTCCCAGGTGCCCTGCCATACTCCGTTGCCGTCGTCGTCTTTGAGCTCAAGCCCGATCTGATCTCCCCCCCAATTATCGAGCCCCATGACGTAGACGATGTCTCCATCGGAGAGCGCCGGAGACGAGCAGCCGAGCTCGACGTTGAAGGTCATCTTGGCGAGCTCCGGGTTCTTACAGTCATCCGGGCAAGACTCCCAGGTCTCGGCGCCCTCACACTGGCCATCTCCACATTCAGGCACTGCACAAGGCTCACATGAGCTTGGCGCGGCAGGGGGCAGCACCTCGGGGCCCTCGACCTCGAGGATACGGTTGATGAACTCGCCGTCGTCCTTGGTGACGGTGCACAAGACATCCGCCATGGAGCTCAGCTCCTCCCAGGTCTCGTCGACGACGTACTTGAACTCGATGGGCCCCAGGGGCAGGTCAGCGGTGAAGGTGTAGATCATGTCGGCGTCATCGTCGGTCATCACCGAACAGTCGCCGCACCACTCGTTGAAATCGCCAGCCAAAAAGACCTGGCTGAAGTCGTCATAGCAGGTCATGTCGAGCTGGAAGGTGACGGGGTACTTGCAGGTCTCGTCGTCGGTCGTCGCCTTGTCGTTGAAGTTCGAGGCCTCTGTGTCTGTGCACCCCGGGACCTCAACCTTTGGGCAGGCCTCACAGGCGCCAGGCTGGGCCGCCGCGAGCGTCACGGGGCCGTCAACCACCTGCACCAGTCGGTTCGTGTAGGTGGCCCCGTCGTTGACCATGCTCGTCGTGCAAGCCTCGTCGACGGTCGGGTCGAGCTCCTCCCACTGGTCTTCGTTAACGACATACTTGAACTGGTGGTCGCCGCTCGGGAGCGAAAGCTGGATCTCGTACACGCCGTCGAGGTCGTCGTCGAACATGGGGGTGCAGGTGCCACACCAGTCGTTGAAGGTTCCGTTGAGGTACACTGAGTTAATCGCCTGCTCCGAGCAGCTCAGGTCAGCTTGGAAGGTCACCGCGAACAGGCAGCTCCCGTCGTCCACGGTGGCGTTTGGGTCATGGTTGGTCGCGCTCTCTGCGGTGCATCCGGGGAGCTCGGGCTCCACCGGAGGTTGGTCCTCGCAGGCGACGCACGAGCCGTAGGTGTCCGTCTCGAGCGTCATGGGCATGGTCTGCACCGTAAACGTACGGTTGGCGTCCTCGGCACCCACGGCTCCCAGGGACGCTGGCGCGCAGTCCCCATTGCCCGCAGCGACGTCGTCTGCCAGATCCTCTTTCGCCGCGCCCTCATCGACGGCGTAGAGGTACTCGTAGTCTCCCGCTTGGAACGCGTAGGTGGCCTGGTAGACCCCGTCGCCGTCCTCATCGGAGAGCGGATACCCCTCATCACACCAGTCGCAGAACGTGCCGGTGACATACACGGCCCCGAAGGCTTCGAGCCCTGAGCACCCCATGTCCACCGCGAAGTCGACCGCATACTCGCACGCGCCGCTGTCGATGGTCGCCGCTGGTTCGTGATTGTCGGCGTTGGGATCGAGACACCCCTCAATCTCGACAGCGTCGACATCGGACCAGGAGATGCTGTCTACGTAGAAGCTCACGCTCTCAGCGGCCACCAAGGTCCAACCGAAGGCTCCCGTGACCGTGTCGTACTCGAGGTCACCGATGGGGATGAGATGCTCTGTCGGTGTGTCGGTGAGCACCACGTCTATCGCTGCACCAAAGGAGTCGATGTCCGCCATTCCTGTCTCGAACCGGACGCTCTCGCCCC
>CALCNF010000465.1 GCA_937897815.1 uncultured Pseudomonadota bacterium
CTTGCTGTACTCCATGCACGAGGGCTCGACGAAGTTCGATCCGGAGACGATGACGATCACCGAGACGCGCTTCGCCGCCGAGATCCAGGAGCTGGCCACGGGAGCTGCCTGGGGTTCCATGGACATCACGGAGCCTGACGCGGGAAGCGACATGGCCGCCATGCGCACGGTCGGTGAGCAGGACGAGAACGGCGATTGGGTTGTCACCGGGAACAAGATCTTCATCACCTCTGGGCACGGCAAGTACCACGTCGTGATCGCCCGGACGGAGAAGGCGGGCGACCCCAACGACCCCTTCGCGGGCCTCAAGGGCCTCTCCCTGTTCCTGGTTCCGTTGTTTCGGGATGAGGAGGACGGCTCTCGAACCTGGCTTGGTTCCATCGACCGAATCGAGGAGAAGATGGGGCATCACGGCTCCGCGACCTGCTCGATCACCTTTGATAAGACTCCTGCCCAGCTCCTCGGAGAGCGAGGGGAGGGCTTCAAGCTCATGCTGCTGCTCATGAACAACGCTCGTATTAGCGTTGCGTGCGAGTCGCTGGGCATCTGCGAGGCGGCTGTTCGCCTCTCTCGCTCCTACGCAGAGGAGCGGCCGAGCATGGGCAAGACCATCGATCGGCACGAGATGATCGCCGACATGCTCGCGGAGATGGAGAACGACATTCAGGGCATTCGAGCGCTGACCATGGCAGCGGCGGAGTCGGAGGAGCTCTCAAGGCGTCTCGGCATCGTGGCTCAGGCGAAGGAGCAAGCGGGCCTCCCTGTGGACGCGGACGCCGCGCGAAAGGAGCGCCGCCACGCGCGTCGAGCGCGACGGTTCACGCCCATGGCGAAGCACATCGCCAGTGAGAAGGCCTGCGAGATGGCGCGCCGATCGATCCAGATTCTGGGGGGCGTCGGCTACATCACGGAGTACGGAGCGGAGAAGCTCCTGCGCGACGCCCTCGTGTTCCCCATCTACGAGGGGACCAGTCAAATCCAGGCGCTGATGGTCATGAAGGACACGCTCACCCGTATCCTCAAGAACCCGGCGGATCTGGTCTCCAGGAGGGCTCAGACACGCTGGGCGGCCATGAGCGCTCGAGACCCACTGGAGCGAGGCGTCGCCCGCCTTCAGGGACTCTCGCTCGCGGCGCAGCAGCGGCTCTTGATGCGCACGGCGGCGCGCAAGTTCAAGGGTATGCGCGCGATCCCCATCACCCAATGGAAGGACGCGATGGAGGGGTGGGACCCCAAGCGGGATTTCGCGCCCGCGATGCTCCATGCCGAGCGTCTGACGCGTCTCCTCACTGATGAGGCGATCGTGGAGCTGCTGTGGGAGCAAGCGCAGCGGTTCCCGGAGCGTCGGCCCATCCTGGAGCGCTACCTGGAGCGCGCCGAGCCGCGTTGCCGATTCTTGCTCGACGAGATCAGCAACTCCGGAGATCGCCTGCTCAACGAGCTTCGAGCGTTGGACAGTGACGCTCAACAGGACGTCGCCTGATCTGATGAGGCGACCACTGCTCGCGGGCTGCTTGGCGATCGCCCTCTTCGGATGCGGAGTGCCGTTCCCGGTTGAGGAGGATGTGACCCTGCTGCCTCCTCCTCCGCCCGACGCCACGGTGGGCCCTCCAGGACCCGCTTTAACGCCGCAGGCGCCCGACGCCTTTATTCTCAGCCCTCTGGACGGCACGGTCGTCGCGCCGGGCGTCTCGCTTCTTCTTCGGGGCGTTCTTTCGGACGACGACGACGCCCTCGACTCGCTGACCGCACGTTGGGAGCTAGACGATGGAGAGGTCATCGAGGTGATCACGCCTACGGCTGACGGCCTCGTCGAGACCTCCTTTACGATTCCTCCAGAGGGTCTTGAGGGGCTGCGGCTCGTCGCTGTGGACCCGGGTGGGCTGTCGAAGAGCGTATCGGTCTCTCTCGTAGCGAACTCGCCTCCGGGAGCCATCGAGGCCGC
>CALCNF010000466.1 GCA_937897815.1 uncultured Pseudomonadota bacterium
AGCTCCTAGGATTCTTCTGTGTCCGAGATGAGCGGCTTCGCTTCGCCTTCAGCACCGACGAGATCAAGGCGCTCGTCGCGCTCTCCGTACAGGCGACGATCACCCTGGAGAACTCTCGCCTCTTCGATCGAGTCCGGGAGCGTGATCGACTGGCCGCCATCGGTGAGATGGCGGCGGGTTTGGCCCACGAGATTCGAAACCCCCTGGGCGCTATCAAGGGAGCGGCTCAGCTCCTTGAGGAGAGCGCGGACGACGCCGATGAGGATCCGTACCTCAGGGTGATCACCGAAGAGGTGAACCGACTCAACGGGGTCGTGAGCCAATTCCTGACCTATGCGCGCCCCCTGCAGCCTGGAAACGAGGGCATCGACATCAACGAGGTGCTTGAGAAGACCCTGACCCTCTTCGCGGTAGCGGACCAGCCTTGCAGCATCTCGTTTCATGGAGCGCCGAACCTCCCGCCTGTGCGGGCCGAAGCGGAGCTGATCCGACAGGTCACCCTGAACCTGGCGCGCAACGCCATCGAGGCCATGGCCGAGAACGGAGGTGAGCTCAACATCAGCACCTCGCTCACGCGCATTCGTACCGACGGCCAGGGCGTCTCACGGGACAGCACCTCGCACGTTCGGATCCGCTTCGCCGATGACGGTCCAGGGATCGCGCCCGAGGTCCTCGACCGGCTGTTCATCCCGTTCTACACGACCAAGAGCGATGGCACCGGCCTGGGCCTGGCGATCTGCCAGCGCATCGTGCGAAGCCTCGGAGGGACCATTGACGTCACAAGCCGCGTCGGATCCGGGACCGTGTTCACCCTGACGTTGCCGGCCGACGAGGCGTCGCTCAGGACCACCTCGTCGTGAGCGTAACCATGATGAGCGATGTCGCGGAATGATCGCAGGGTGATCTGGGTTGTGACTGCGTAGAACGTGAATCCACGGGAGAACTCTAATGAACACTCAGACCCACAAAGGCCCCAAGCCAACGGTGGGCGCTCCGCTCCTGGCGGTCTTGAGCCTCGCGCTCCTCGCTTCTCTCGCGCTCCCGGCCTACGGATCCAGCCCAGGACAGCTCTGGACGGAAAAGAAGGGGCCTGGGGGTATCGACCCCAACTCAGAGGTGAAGATGAGCGCGTTCGCGGAGCTCGCATCTGAGGTCTCAGCGTCCGTCATCAACATCCGTGTGCAGAAGATCGGGAGCCGGCAGCGCAACCCTCTGGCGCCCTTCTTTGGCAACCCACCAGGGCGTGAGGGCTTCAGTCAGGGCTTCGGAACGGGCTTCGTGATCCACAAGGACGGCCTCGCCCTCACCAACCACCATGTCATCGAGGGCGCGCGTCTGATTGAGGTGCAGCTCTCGGACGAGCGCGTCTATCCAGCCAAGGTCGTCGGCACCTACCCCGAGCTGGACGTCGCCCTGATCCGGTTTGAGTCCAAGGAGGCGCTCTTGCCCGCGCCGCTGGGGAACTCCGATGCCCTGAAGATTGGGGAGTGGGTGGTCGCCATTGGAAACCCATTCGGTCTCAATCACACGGTGACCGCGGGCATCGTAAGCGCCAAGGGCCGACGAGACGTCCAACCGGGCCCCCGCAACGGCGATCGGCCCACCTACGCGAACTTCATTCAGACAGACGCGTCCATCAACCCCGGGAACTCCGGAGGACCCCTGTTCAACATTCGAGGCGAAGTGGTCGGGATCAACACGGCCATCAACGCCGCAGGTCAGGGCATCGGCTTCGCCGTTCCCATCGACATGGTCAAGACGATCCTGCCTCAGCTGGCCGAGGGCCGGGTCAAGCGCTCGTTTCTGGGCGTACGAATCGGACCTGTAGGCTTCGCGCTGGCTCAATCTGTCGGTCTGAAGCGAAGCTCAGGAGCCCTTGTCAGAGAGGTGATCCCGGGGGGCGCCGCGGACTCGGCGGGCGTCGAGGCCGGCGACATCATCCTCGCGTGGAACGACCGACCTATCGAGCACTGGGAAGACCTCTCATGGGTGGCGTCCACGAGCGGCTCGACGGAGCGCGTGAAGCTCTCAGTGATGCGCGGGAGCAAAAAGGTGGAGCTCTTCG
>CALCNF010000467.1 GCA_937897815.1 uncultured Pseudomonadota bacterium
CCCCGGCGGGACACCACCTCCTCACGCCGTTCGTCCTCGCGGAGCAGCAGGACTGGTTCGAGGATGAGATTCGATACCTTCGGAGATGGGCTGCGTCGGGCGCGACGGTGGTCGACGTCGGAGCGAACTACGGCACCTTCTCCTTGAGCCTCGCTAAGGCCGTCGGCCCTGAAGGGCGAGTTCTCGCGGTCGAGCCGACGCCGGATACGGCGGACTGTCTGCGCCAGAGTATCGACGCCAACGAGGCCTCGAACCTGGAGCTCATCGAGGTGGCGCTCGCGGATGAAGAGGGCGTCTTGCACTTGCGACTGGAGTCGGACTCCGAGTTGAACGCGCTCACGGATGGGCCTTCCCCGGATGGAAGCACCGTGGAGGTGCAGAGTCGCACGCTGGACTCGGTGATGGAGGAGCGAGGTTGGCCCGCCGTCGACTTTCTTAAGCTCGACGCTGAGGGCGCGGAGATTCGAATCCTCGAGGGTGCGGAGGAGACCCTGCGGCGGTCTTCGCCCCTGGTCCTCTTCGAGATCAAGCACGGGGCCACCCTGAACACCGGGCTGGCAGGCGCCTTCACGGGGCGTGGATTCGACCTCTTTGTCCTCGTTCCCGGTCTCAACGTTCTCGAACCCTATGAGCTGAGCCAGGAGCTGGACGCCTTCCAGCTGAACCTGTTTGCTTGTCGGGCCGAGACCGCGGTCGGGTTGGAGGAGCGGGGCCTCCTGCTTCGAGAGCCCACGCCGCTCAAGGGCGAGGTCTCCAAAGAGCTTCTCACGGGGTGGTTAGGTCGATGCGCTTACACAGCGCACCTCGCGCCCCGTTGGCGAGGCGCAGGTGGGCGAAAGGGCGCCGCTGAGTACCTCTCGGCTCTTGAGCACTACAGCGCCGCCCATCATGACAAGAGCCTCAGCGCCAGCCAGCGCCTCGCGGCGCTGGATAGGGCGATCGAGCTCACGGAGCGCTCAATCGAGCTCTCCTCGACGTCGGCCAGGATGCACTCTCTGGCGAGGATGCTGCGAGATCGCGGGGCGCGCTTCGCGTCGGTGGAGCTGCTGGTTCGTCTGGTTAAAGAGATCTCCTCGGGTACGGTCGAGCTGGACGAGCCGTTCTTCCCAGCGGACCCCGAGTTCGACGCGATCTCGCCAGGGACAGAGCCTGGCCTCTGGTGTCTAGCGGCGGCGGTGACCGCGCGTATTCGGTCCGCGACCTTCTCCAGCTATTTTGCTCGGGACACGACCCGACCCGCGCTCGAGAGCATGGGCCGAATGGGCTTCCTCAGCCCGTCGTTTCGTCGCCGGCTGGAGCTCTTGAGTTGAGCGCGACTCAGTGGCTCACCTTCGTTCCCGTCGCGCCCGGCCTGGAGGCCGCTCTCGCGGACGAGGTCGAGTCTCTGGTCCCGGGGGTCAAGCTGAAGCGTCGCGCTGGCGGAGTGGAGTTCCGTGTCGATCTCCCGGGTCTGATGACCGTCGCGAGGCGGTCTCGGATCGCCGAGTCCGTGCGCGTCAGGGTCGCGCGCTTCGAGGCGCGTGACTTCAGGACGCTCGAGGCTGGCCTCGACCGGGTTCCCTGGGACGCCTACGTGCGGCGGGGAACCGAACCCGTGATACGAGTGCGCGCCCGCCGCAGCAAACTGATTCACTCCGACGCCATCGCGGAGAGGGTCGGGCGCGCTCTGGAGCGCCGAGGTCCCGGACCTGGAGGGCCAGCGCCCACCGTCCACGTGAGACTTGAGAAGGATCGGGTTCAGGTCAGCATCGAGGCCGCAGATGAGCTCCTCCACCGACGAGGGTGGCGAGGCGAAGGTGGACAGGCTCCCCTGCGAGAGAACCTGGCCGCGGCTTGCCTGGCCCTCTCCGGGTGGGAGCCTGTGGCGCCGCTATGGGACCCTTTTTGTGGCTCAGGCACGCTGATCCTGGAGGGGCTCGCTCGACGAGCCCCTGGGCTCCTGGCGGAGAGTCAGGAGCGTCAGATTCAGAGGTGGCCGATCTTTGACGCAGAGACCTGGGATGGGCTGGAGCTTGAGCGTTGCGAGCCGCCAGAGGGTGGTGCGTTGCTCGGCACCGACCGAGATGGCGAAGCCGTCGCTCGGGCCAACGGGAACGCCTCGCGAGCGGGCGTCGCAGAGGCGGCTCGGTTTGAGGTCGCTCCCCTCGCGCAGGCAGAGCAGCGGGTCCCGCAGGGGGCCGCGGTCGTGACCAATACGCCCTATGGGAAGCGACTCGCTGGCGGTAAGGATCTCAGACGGGCCTTCCATGACCTGGGGCGGTTGCTCGCCCACCGCACCGACCTCGGACCGGTGGTCGCGTTGGTCGGTCACGATCGCTTCGAGCGCGATACACGGCTGAAATGGAACACGGTGGTGCAGTTCCCGAATCGCGGCACCCGCGTCCGTCTCGTCCGCCTGAATCGCTAGCGCGCGCGACGGCCTCGCGCGGTGCGAGCGCGCGCGCGCTCGCGCTTGACCGTGAGGGCGCTCGCGTGGGTACACTGCGGGCGTTCACCTGAGGGCAGGCCGCGTTCATGCCACTGGAGCCACGACTCTGACGACCCTGGATCCCATTGAGAGCGTCACGGTTCCAGGCACCTTGATCGCCGGGCAATACGAGGTCGTTCGCACGCTGGGCGAAGGCGCCATGGGCGCGGTGGTTCTGGCGCGCGACCTGACCCTGGACCGGGCCGTCGCCCTGAAGTTCTTGAAGCCTGTCGTAAGCGATCGTTTTGACGTGGATCGTCAATTCCAGCAGGAAGCTCGACTCCTCTCACGGCTCTCCCACTCCAACGTCGTGACCGTCTATTCGTTTGGAGAAGATGAGCGGGGCGTCCGCTACATCGCCATGGAGTACATTGAAGGCCACACCCTGGAGCCAAGGGTCGAGCGGGACTTTCTTCTGCCGCTCCCTGCCGCAGCGCACGTGATTCGTCAGATAGGCTCGGCGCTCGCCGAGGCGCATAAGAGAGGCGTCGTTCATCGGGACATCAAGCCAGGCAACATCCTGCTCACCTCCCAGGGAGACGACAATCACTACGTGAAGGTGGTCGACTTCGGGCTCGCCAAGATCTCGGCGGGGACCGCAGACGCCGCCGCGGCCGACCAGCCGGATGCCCTGGGCGAGAAGGGGATGGCGCTAGGAACGCCGGCCTACATCTCACCTGAGCAGGCCCTGGGGATCCATGTCGATCATCGCGCGGACATCTACGGACTGGCCGTCGTCGTCATGCGCTTGCTCACAGGAAGCCTCGTGTTTCCCGGTCTCTCGGGCTCCACGGAGCTGTTGGTCGCGCACGTGACGAACCCGCCGGGGCTGCTCTCCGACCTGGGAGAGTGGCGCGGCTTTCGACCGGGCTCCAACCTCGAGCGAGTGCTC
>CALCNF010000468.1 GCA_937897815.1 uncultured Pseudomonadota bacterium
AGAGCGAGAGTTCGGGAACCGATACACACCTCACTGCGGTCTGGTCCGCGTCGACTGAGCAGACCTTTGTGGTGGGGGAATATGGCGCAGCCTTGCAGCGCTCTGGCGGAGTTTGGAGCGCGATGGAGAGCAACACCGACGCGAGTCTCTCGGGAGTCACAGGCTACGCCGCCAATGATGTCTACGCGGTAGGCCACACCTCGAACGACCACGGCGTGATCGTTCATTATGACGGCGCCTCCTGGAGTGAGATTCCTGGGCTGTCCGTGGTGCGACTCAATGGCATCTGGATCGACCCCGCAGGAGCCGTCGCCTATGCCGTTGGGTATGAGGGGACCATTCTTCGGGGGGCTTGCTCCAATTAGATAGAAGCCACTCCTATGAGCCCCCGCCCCGCGTGCGCGGTCGGTCCTCCGTCCCGAGGGGTGTTCAGGACGTGGCCGGCTGCTACTCGATCCGGACGGACGTGACCTTCACGTCGAAGTCGGCGACGGTCGTGATGTTCTCTGTGAGCCAGCTGGTCTCTTTGGAGAGCTCGCCCGAGAAGACCAGGTGGTCGCCCGCTGAAGCCGCGGCTGAGACGCTGCCGAGATCACCCTCCAGGCTGTACTGTATGCGGCTGTTGATATCTGACGTGGCGTCGGCGCTCACGGTTCGGCAGAGAATGTCTCCGTCCGAGTGAACCGCCTCCACCTCGCAGGTCCAGTTCTCGACGGTGCGGGCCTTCATGAGATTCGCCTTCCGCCAGTTCTTTACGTCTTGCTCCGCCTTGTTCTCGGCGACTCGGTTCCCTCGGTCCTCAGCTTCCCTGGACTCGACCTTGTATCGGTCTTGCACCTCAAGGATCGAGGTCTCCAGCTGGAGCTGGGCTGGAGGGCGGTCGGGCGCGACGACCGCGCGGTACTGGCTGGTCACCCAATCGACCACCACGCCGATCAAAGCGAAGATCACCATCATACCGAAGCAGCCGATTCCGCCTTTGGCCTGGTCAGACATTAAACCCCCATCGATTCCAGCACCTTATGAATATAGTCCCGGCGTGTTGTTAGCCGCAACCGAGGGGCTGGGCCGGCTTGTTGCGAACTCTCGCTGCGTGCTACCTCTTAAGGGTCGCCTTCCAAACCGGCCCCAAGGAGGCTCTGGATGCGTTGCGCTTGTTACTTGTTGGTTTGGGTTCTGTGTATCTCTGTCACGGCCTGTGGTTCGGACGCCGAGCCTGGCAGCTCGGCAGGACAAGATGTTCAGGCTGGTGACGTGACAGGAGAAGGTGACGGGGAGCTCGTCGGCGATACAGCGGTCGCCGACACCGCGCTCGACACCGCGCTCGACACCGCGCTCGACACCGCGCTCGATACGGTCGCTGTCGAGGACGCGGCTCCCGTTGAGGACGCTGTGGAGGACGCGGCTCCTGTCGAGGACGCTGTCGAGGACGCGGCTCCTGTTGAGGACGCTGTGGAGGACGCGGCTCCCGTTGAGGACGCTGTGGAGGACGCGGCTCCCGTTGAGGACGCTGTCGAAGACGCGGCTCCTGTCGAGGACGCTGTCGAAGACGCGGCTCCTGTCGAGGACGCTGTTGAGGACGCAGGGCCAACCGAGGACATCGCGGAGGCCTGTGTGGACCCGACGGGGCTCTGGACCATCGAGATCTCCAGCGCGGCGCTTCCGGGTGAGGGCTGCGGAAAGGATGGCACCCAGGGGCAGGGCGACGACACAAAGGCCTACCAGATCGAGGTCGCTGGTGACGGGAGCCTGGTGGCGATCATGTTGCAGGACGTGGGCGCTGATGAACTCACGGTGACCGCGGAGCTCCTGCCGTCCGATGTGGGGTGCGCGCTCCTGATGAACATCGTGGCCAAGGTCGTCTTTCCACCCGGGCCGGATGGACTCATCGACACGATTACGGCGAGCTACATGTATGACATCGTCGAGGAGGACGGGGCGGTCTCGGGTACCGGAACCTTCCACCTCACGACCATCGCCGACACAGGGCTCGTGAAGGTCGACTGTACGGAGGCGATCACCCTCGGCGGGACGTTCGAGCCCCCGGGCTGAGCGCGCTGAACGTCTGCGCAACCAGAAACACAAAGAGCCCCTGGACGAATCCAGGGGCTCTTTGGTTTTGGGGAGCGAGGCTCCCGTCAGACGACTCTGGGAGCGTCCGACTTACTCGGGCCCGGGGCAGGGCTCGTCACTTCCGGTCACCCACTCCAGGAGGAGCGTGTGCTCGGTGATGTCGAGGCAGCCCGGGATGGTCGCGTCCACGGCCGGGTCGCCGGTGCATCCCTTGCCGATGGGCATGGCGCCGGACTGGACCTGCTCGAGGATCGGCTCGCACAGGTTCTGCGTCACGACCGCGTCGTAGGCCTCGTTGATGTCGGGGCCAGCGAAGCCGCCATCATGGCAGACGAAGCCGTTGCAGCCCTTCTGGAGGACCGGGTAGACCTGCGTGAAGGTCACGATCTCGGGGATCTCCGGTGGGGTGGCCGGAGCTCCGGCGATCTCGCCGTTCTCATAGGCGACCCATGCCTCCATGAGGTCTTGCTCCTCTTGCGTGAGGCACTTCTCGTTGGTGTCGACGGCGGGGTCGCCGCTGCACAGGGGAAGGCCGAAGTTTCCAGCGGGCATGGAGCCCGAGAGGATCGCGTCGAGGATGTCCTCGGCGAGGTTCTTCTCGAGGACCACGTCATAGGCCGCGTCCACGTCCTCCTGGGCGAAGCCGTTGTACTGGTGGCAGACCCAGCCGCTGCAGGAGGCGACGAGGACCGGGTGCACGTCGAGGAAGGTGACGGTGCCCTCGGGGACCTCGAGGTCCTCCAGGGTCGGCTCCATGCAGTCGAAGTAGCCCGGGGAGGCCTCCTTACAGACCGACGCCACGGCGTTCAGGCTGCAGTCGAGAGAGATCGGCGTACCGTCTGAGGAGTCGGACGTGCAGTAGTACAGCACGTTGCCGAGGCAGGTTCCGGCGTAATCCAGGTCACCACAGGCGCCGGTCTCGCCGGCGCAGTAGCTCTCGGGGAAATCCGAGTTCGAGCCGCAGCTGGTTCCCGGGGCGCACTCGCCGCAGGGACCCTCCTCAGCGGGCTCCTCGGGCTCCTCGGGCTCCTCGATCTCCTCGATCTCCTCAGGCTCCTCGACCTCCTCGGGGGCGGGCGTGGGATCGATGCAGCCGAAGAGGCCCTCGGGCGTCTCGCCGCACACGTAGGGAGTGTTACCTACGAGCTTGCAGTCCACAGACAGGGGCATTCCGGCGCCATCATCACTGGAGCAGTACATGAGCACGTCTCCGGTCAGGCAGGTCCCGGCGGAGTTCACGGTTCCGCATCCGCCGGTAGCTCCGGCGCAGCTGGTCGGGTCGATCTCAGGAGCGGCACCGCAGACGAGACCAGGAGCGCAGTCGCCACAGTTCTGCGGCGCTGGCTCAGGCTGAGTCGGCTCGGTCGGCTCGGTCGGCTCTGCTGGCGCGGGGCCCGTGAGCGAGACCGTGATCACGGAGCTGGACGGCGAGGTCAGCGGGACGGTCGTCCAGATGTCCTCCGGTCCCTTGCCCTGAGGGTTGTAGGGCGCGACGTCGAGGATCACCTCGGCCGTGTAGGATCCCTCGAGAACCTGCGGGAGGGTCACGGTCGTCGGGAACGTCACGTTCTGCAGCTGACCGAGAGCCTTGGGCGAGCCCATGGGCGGGTAGATGTCGAAGAGCGCGATCAAGAGGTTGCCGGCAACGGGGTTCTCGCAGTCGACCTGGAACATCAAGTCGTAAGACTGCTTGTTTGCATCGGGCTGAGGTGTCGGGTTGCCGCCGGCGGGATCCGAGCTGCCCGGGTTGTTCGGCGCGGTGCCGTCCGATCCGGGCTCGCCCGCGGGGGTGCCGTTCGGGTTCTGGGTGTCGGGTGTCGTGGCTCCATCGCCCTGCGCGCCCGGGTCATTCTCAGACGAGGGGTTTGCAGAAGGGAAGGGTGCCGGATCTGCTGCGTCGTCGCCGGCATAGCAACCTGCGAAGAGCAGCGCAGTAGCGGTGAGCCAACAAGCCGTGATCGCGATCGAACGCGATCCGAGGGCTTTCAGGCTGGGGGTGTGCTGGGACATGGGGTCGGGCTCCTGGGAAAACTTGGTAGTGGAAAGCCTGTGCAGTGATGGCCTCGTCCGTTGTTTGTGCGGGCACGATGCCCAGGGGTCGGCGAGGTCGGAAGTTTCTGTTTCGTGAACGAACCCGAAACAAAGACTTGGCAAACGTGTGCAACATAGTTTATCTACTGGCAAGTAGAAAACGCAGAGCGCACCAAATTAGTAGCGCTCGCGCCAAAAGAAGGGCCGAAAACAACTATGTACAATCCCAATACCGCTGTTCAGGATATCCCTGACCTCTTGCGCATCGAGAGCTTCAGCCGAGATCAGATGGGTGATCTCTGCATGGAGTCCACGCATGCGGTGTACTCTCATGACGCCATCTACGGGCCGTACTGCACCATTCAGGAGTACATCGATTGCCCGCCAGACAAAGTCTTTGAGTACCTCGCCGATCCTCGTTCCCTCGAAGAGTGGACATGGAGCACGCGCGACCTTGAGCCGACCGACGATCCGAAACTCCTCGTAGGCTGGGATCGGCTGGCGGACGATACGCGTCTGTACTGCCGAACCTACTCCAACGCGATCACCAGGACCGTGGATTACCACTGCGCCTGGGATCAGGGCGATGACCTCTGGATGATCTACCTCATGCGGGTGGTCCCAGCGGAGCTCGTCCTCGGGAAGCCAGGTTCTGTCGTCATCTGGAGCAACTGCCACCATCCCTATTACGACAACAACCCGTACCCGGAGCTCGCGCCCCCTGACCGTGAGGTCTGGGTGGGGGATCTCTGGCCGTTCTTCTACGCCGGTCACGTCGTAGAGATGGACAACCTCAAGAAGATCCTTGAGCAGCGCCACGCGCGTCGCGAGAACATCCGACCCTGGATCGTCTCCGACGACGCGGGAGCCGTCCTGGGCCGCGTCGCGGCATCGGAGTGGTGATGAAGCCCGTCAGTCTGATCGCTACGGCGAGCCACTTCCCGGAGCAGGTCGTGCCCAACGACTTCTTCGGAGGTGAGCGCGGTGTCCCCCGTGGGGGGATGTTCCGCGGAGCTCGCTCTCGTCATCACATGAACCC
>CALCNF010000469.1 GCA_937897815.1 uncultured Pseudomonadota bacterium
AGTGGGTGGAGTGCTGGACACTGGGCTGGGCTGACCGGCCGGTTACGTCGCTTGGGCATCGCACGCCCAGAGAGGCGGTTCGTCGGTCTGAGGGTCGACGCCAGGTGGAGCGCCTCGTCCGTGAGTTCGAGTCCAACCACCGAGTCTGGTTCGATGGCCTCGATCAGGAAGACTTCACGGGCCTTCGTCGTGAGTTGGGCCTCGTCTGAGTCGCTTTGGCGACCTCAGGTTCAGGAAGGCGAGCCACCCAAAGAGGGCCACGGCAGCCCACGGCCAGGAGCTGCCCTCCGGGTCGGGATTGAGCTCGTATTGAAGCTGTCCCACGCCGGTGAAGAGCGCGAACACGAGCATGATCAGCCCCACGGATCTTCGCAGGATCCACTTCATGGGCGCTCCGGGACCGTCTCGCCCAACTCGAAGTACTTGCAGAAGCTCAGGTTACCGTCGGCCTCAATGGCGCGAACCGGCCCCACCAGGAAGTGGTTGGGATAGCCGAGTGAGCATGACGAGGAGGATGGCTGCACGTGTGCGCAGCTCTCGCACCTGTAGTGAAACGCGTACCGGCGAGACTCTTCTGAGAAGCGCTTGTTCGCCAGGTCGACGTTCTCCAGGTCATCGGGTGTCGCGCGCACGGTCAGGGGGCTCCCTCGTTCACGAGAGGCTCAAGACCCAGGCTAGCGCGCTGCCAGGGCGTCGTCGCCCGGCGCTTCGCCAGGGCGCGCTGCCTGCGGCGGCGCTCCTTGCTCTTCGCGAGCTTGCTCTGGGCATAGGCGGCGAGGAAGGACTCGCCCGTGAGCGACTCCAAAAGCTCCTTCGCCTCTGCCGTTCGTCCGACCTGGAGGAGCGTGAGGGCAGCCATGGCGCGCGCGCCTCCCTCGTCCGCGTGGGTCGCGCCTCGTCCGTAGGTGATGAGCCGCGTCGCGTCACCGGCCCAGCACGCCGCCCACATGAGCGAGGCTCGAACGGGAGGGGAGGGCTCGAAACCGAACTCGCCCACTCGCAAGACGGCGCTGCGGTTAAAGACCTGGCCTTTGAGGAACTTCTTCGCGCGGCTCTGGTGGCTTCGTCCCCACGCCTCGTCCTCGCCCCTGCGGAACGCCTTGCGGGCCTGAGCGAGGGTCTTCGCCAGCGCCGCCTCGAGGCTCTTCAGGTGTTTTGAGGCCCGAGCGGCGCTCAGCTCTCGCCCCTCTGTTGTGGAGCGCAGGTCCCCCTGCAGCCCGCGGATGGCTCGTCGAAAGGTCGCGGCTCGTCGAACGGGGTCCTTGGCGCCTGGAAGGCCCTCGATCAACCGGCAAAGGTCTCCGAGCTTCACTGGCTCGGCCTGGGCCTGGCTTAAAGCAGGGGGAGCGAATCCCGCGCACAGGAGAATCGCGACGCCGATCGTGAGGGCGGTGGGTGCTGAGTTCACGGCGCTACTTTAGCAGCGGCCCCCGCTCTTGGGCAGGTCTCTCCGTCGGACGCCTTGCCAAGCGGTCTGAGCGATGGTCAGATCACCTCGTGAGACGCGCGAACCTCATCGGTCTGATCTTGTTCGGAGCCCTCGGCATCCTCGGGGCCGACGGCGACTACGTTCGTTTTGTGCTCGACCAGCCGTCGGTGACGCCCTACTCGACGATCCGGTACGAGATCATCGACCGGGGGAGGGTCACGACCGCTGTCCATCGTCGGGGCCTCCCCGGCTACTCGGAGTCCCTACATGGCATGGGCCTGCTGACGCCCGAAGAGGCGACAGAGATCTGGGCCGCTGTTCGAGCGTGTGAGCCCGACCAGCTGAAGGAGGCTCCACCGCCGACGGAGGCCGGAGAGCATCCGCTGGGAGTGACCTGGAGCCTCGACATACGAATGGGCGAGCTCTCCAAGCGCTTTCGCGTCTTCGATCCCATCAATCAGGCCGATCGCCGCCTGGCGCGGCTCTTCAAGGCGGTTCGTACGATGGTGGAGTCGCGCGCCGGTCGCCACCCATTTCGGAATGTGTTCCTCGACAAGGGTCAGCGCGGGTGGATCAACCTGGTCTCCGTGCCGGCGGCCCGGGTGATCATCGACGGCTATGACACGGGTCACGAGACACCGCTCTACGGCTACGAGGTGGAGCGAGGTAAGAGAAAAGTGACCTTGATTAGCCTCGATGGGACGTATGAGCGAACCTATGAGATACGTATCGAGCCGGGAACGACGACGCGCGTCCGGGCAGATATCCGCTAACTGGGGAGCGTGGAGGGGATGAAGCCTTGAAGGCAATGAGCCGAACCTGGCCGAGGGTGATGGGTTTTCTAGCCCTCGCGGTCGTGCTCTGGTGGGCGTTGAGCCTGCTGCAGTCGAACACGGACACCCTGGTCTCTCTCACCTATCAAAAGTGGGGAAGAGACCTGGCTCAGAACGCCGCGCTGACTGGAGAGGGCGTCGAGCCATTCGGGGTGATGACCGTCGACGGTGGGCAGGCCTGCGAAGAGGCCTTCCGGCCGCGCTTAGAGCCGCTCCAAGAGAAAGGCGCGGCTTCGGCGCTCTTGATCTCGTGCTCGCTGGCCGAGGGAGTGGTCTCTTACAAAGTGAATCGTCTCCAGGCGACCGGGGAGGGGGTCTTGATCGCGGAGGGCGGTCACCGACTCCCGAGCGCCTTCTCGCTCTTCCCACCCCTGTTGGCCATCGCGATGGCCTTCATATTTGGCAACATTCTCCCCGCCCTGATCACCGGGATTCTTCTGGGCGCGTTGCTCGTCGAGGACTTTGCCCCGCTCGGCACGCTCGAGCGAACAGTGACCGACTACGGATGGGGAACGATCACCGATCCGTTCGCGCTCTACGTGTGCGCGTTCACCCTCGCGCTCCTTGGCCTGGTGAACATCTCCGTGGCCATGGGAGGGATACGGGGGCTGATCGACAAGTTGGCCCATTGGGCAAAGGGAGTCCGGTCGACGCAGCTCGTGACGGCCCTGATGGGCCTCGCCGTCTTCTTTGATGACTACGCGAACACCGTGGTCGTGGGCGGCGCCGCGCGGCCCTTGACGGACGCCAAGCGAATCAGCCGGGAGAAGCTCGCGTACATCGTGGACTCCACGGCGGCCCCCATCTCGGGGATCGCGTTGGTCTCGACCTGGATCGGCATTGAGGTCCAGGCGTTCGAGGATCTCTTGAGCAGCCTGGGCACCTACAGCGATCTGGCGCCCAGCGGTTACGCCTTCTTTTTGGAGGTCCTGCCCTATCGCTTCTACTGCTTCTTTGCCTTCTTCCTGGTCCTGCTCGTGGCGATCACTGGTCGGGACTTTGGGCCCATGCTCAAGGCGGAGCGGCAAAGTCGAAAGGGCGTGTCTCCTCAAGCGGATCAGATCACCGGTGACTTCAAGATGGCGCCCCGCTCCGAGATCAAGCCGAAGGAGGGCGCTCCGCCACGTTGGCTCAACGGAGTGCTCCCCATTGGGTTCGTCATCCTCTTCACCATCGCTGGCTCCGTGATGCAGGGCGCCGAGGTGCTCGCGGCCAAGGGTCAGCCCGTCGACTGGTCGAGCCCAGGCGATTGGATGCAGGCCTTCATCCATGTCGATGAGAGCGTAAAGGTCCTCTTCTGGGCTGCTATCGGAGGCACGGTGTTCACCGTTCTGTTGGCGCGCGCCCAGAAGATTCTGTCCTTCCGGGAGAGCACCAGTGCGTGGACCCGAGGCGTGTTTGGGATGCTGCCTACCATGGCCATCCTTGTGCTCGTCATGGCGCTGCAACAGGTGATCAAGGATCTCCACGCAGCTGAGTACCTGGCCGCGCAGGTGGGTGACGTCGCGCCCGCGCTGCTCCCGGTCATGGTGTTCTGCCTCGCTGGGCTGGTGGCCTTCGCCACCGGCACGAGCTGGGGGACGATGCTGATCCTCATGCCCTTTGTACTGCCTACCGGAGCGGCCCTGCTCGAGGGCAACCCGGATGGCCCCGTGATCCTGTTCCTGATTGGAGCCTCTGTGCTCGACGGCGCGATCTTTGGCGATCACTGCTCTCTGGTGAGCGACACCACGGTCATGAGCTCCATCGCCAGCGGGTGTGACCACACGCGACACGTTCGCACGCAGCTGCCCTACGCTCTGCTCGCCATGATGGCGTCAGCGGGCGTCGGCTATCTGTGGATCGCCTACTCGGGCGGCTCCATGATCTGGCTCTCCTACCCCGTCGGAATCGGTCTCATGTGGGCTTGGCTGATGCTGGTCGGTAAAGAGGTGGGTGAACCTGAGCCGGAGCCCGACCCGGTCGAGGGCGAAGAGGCCGAGCCCTCGGCGGGCTAGGGTGCGTGAATCGCCCGGTCGTTCTGGAGCTGGGCCGACACACCGTCTTCGGGTTGCCTTGAGTGGCGATTTCCAGGGCGGCGAATTTTGATCGGGGGAGGGGCTCGGCACTAGAATAGGTGGGTCCATCGACCCCCCGGAGCCCTTTGGCGGCAGCACTACAGACCCACTTCGAGCGCCGCGAGTTCAAGTTCTTCCTCGATGGTGCGCGCGTCGCTCGCGTGCGCGAGATGATTCGGCCCTTCTGCGAGCTCGACCCGTTCGCGGCCTCGCAGCCCGACAACAAGTACTCGATCGAGAGCATCTACTTCGATACGCCGAACCTGGGTCTGTACCGCGCCAATGAGCTGGAGGTCTGCGATCGCTACAAGCTTCGGGTTCGGAGTTATCCCGACGTCGAGGGCTCGCCGGCCTTCTTTGAGGTGAAGCGCCGCTACCACGATGTGATCGTCAAGGACCGTGCGAAGGCCCCTGCCGATTGGGCGCGAGCCGTTCAGGAGCCGGGCTGGTTCCCCGGGGACTCCGAGCAGGGGCGGATGAGCCCGGCCGCAGAAGCTTTCCTGGCGCGTGTTCGGGCGAAGGGATGCCGCCCCGTCTGCACGGTGGATTACCAGCGCGAGGCCTGGGCGAGCACCGTGGATGATTACGCTCGGGTCACCTTCGATGGCCAGATCCGTTGTCAGCAGGTGAACTCACCGCGCTTCGGCGATCGTCCCGGGAGCTGGACCTACGTGGACCACGCCCACGCGTCCTGGGCGGGGACTCGCTCTTGGATGGTCCTGGAGCTCAAGTTCACCCGCGCGGTGCCGTCCTGGATGATGAACATTGTGAGGACCCTCGAACTCTCTCGGGCGGCGTTCTCCAAGTACGGGCGTTCCGTGGAGGGGCTCTCCCTCGGACCCAGGCATCGGGTCGGAGCGGTAGGATGAACCGGAGCTTCTCCGGGTAACGTGATAATAAGGACTCTGTGAACGACTTTCTCCCCATGACTGGAGGCTATAGCGAGCGGCTCACCGCCGAGCTCGCCTTGTTCTCCCTGCTGTTGGCCTTTCTCCTGAGCCAGACCATTGGCGCCGTCTACGTGTGGACGTTCCGCGGCATGAGCTACTCGCGGTCCTTCGTACAGGCCGTCGCTCTGGGCAGCGTGGTCGCCGCGATGCTCATGCTCGCTATCAACAACAGCATCGCTGCCGGGCTCGGTATCGCCGGAAGCCTCGCCATTATTCGATTCCGCACCGCCCTGCGTGACCCTCGCGACATGGTCTTCGTCTTCGCGGCGCTTGGCGCGGGTATCGCCGCCGGCTTGAGGGCTTGGTATGCGGCGACCGCGGGCACGCTCGTCTTCTGCGCGGCTGCCATCATGTTGGCCTGGACCGGGTTCGGCAGCCAGCGCGTCTTTGACGGCTTGCTTCGCTTCAACGCCTCGGTCAGTCCGGAGACGGAGGCGGCCGTGAGCTCGACGCTGGCGCGCTTCAGCAGAACCTTCGCGCTCGTCACGCTGCGCGAGCTGGCCCAGGGGCAGGCGATGGAGCACGCTTATCAGGTCTCGCTCAACGATCCCGCGAGCCGCGTGGCCCTGGTCGCGGCTCTTGAGAAGATCGACGGAGTCCAGGACATCAGCTTGCTCCTGCAAGAGCCGACGGTGGAGATCTGATGCGGTTTGACCGACAACGACACGCGCCGGTCCTGGTCTGGATCGCCTGCTTGGCGGGGGTCATCTGGCTCTACCAGGACGTGGGCGGAAACAACCGCGTTCTCGGCTTCGCCCACGGTGTGGAGTACCCGATCGCGCCTCTGGCTCCGGCTCGGGTCTCCAACATCGCCGTGGATGTGGGTGAGGCCGTGGTCTCTGGCCAGGTCGTGGCGACTCTGGACACCACGGAGATTGATGACGAGATCCTGGTGGAGCGGGCGAAGCGCGCCCAAGCCGTCGCGCGGCTCGAGGCAGCGATCGAGGAGGCCAAGAGGCAGGCGCTGGTCGATGAGCGGGCGCTGGCTCGTGAGTTGGCCTCGGCAGACGAGCGGCTCTCGGAGTCGCAGGCCCGACGCGACGAAGCGCAGGCTGAGATGGGCGTGCAGCAGGCCGAGCGTAAGCGATTGCGCTCTTTGGTCGAGCAGGGCTTGGTGGATCAGAGCCAGCTCGCCGCTTTGGAGGCGAGGATCGCGACCCTGGCCGCGCGAGCTCGAAGCGCCAAGGCGGCGCTCGAAGGCGCGCGCGCTCAGCGCGATGAGGCGCGACGCCGCGTGAGTCTTCCGGTCGACGAGCGCGTCACGCGCGTCGTGGCCCCCATGAGGGCCGCCCTGGACGTGTTGGACGCCCGACTCAAAGGGCTTCAAGAGAA
>CALCNF010000470.1 GCA_937897815.1 uncultured Pseudomonadota bacterium
CTTCGAAAGTTAGAGAAGCGCTCACCGGGGGGGCCATGGAGCCCGCTGTCTCCAAACGCATGAGAGCGCCTCTCTTCGAAAGTTAGAGAAGCGCTCACCGGGGGGTAAAGGTCTCGCGAGACCTCAAGTTCAGCTAATTGCCCCAGAGCTGATGTGTCTTAAGGCCTCGCGAGATGTTGGGAAGTGGCTCGAGACTCGCCCACCTTCTGCGCCGCTGCGCGGGGATGGGATAGGATTTAATGAGCGCATTGACGTCGCAAACGACAGACGGTCTCAAGCCAGGAAAAGGTCTCGCGAGACCTTAAGTTCAGCCAATTGCCCCCAGGCTGAAGTGCCTTAAGGCCTCGCGAGGTGTTGGAAGATGGCTTGAGCACCGTCCGTCTCCCGCTGCGCTGCGCGGGGATGGGATAGGTTTTAATGAGTGCATCAACGTCGCGAAGGACAGACGGTCTCAAGCCGGGAAGGGAAGCTCGCGAGGCCTTAAGTTCAGCCATTTGCCCCCGGGCTGTTGTGCCCAAGGCCTCGCGAGGTGGTGGCGGCTAGCCGACACCTCTCAATCGAATCGGGTAGGGAGAAAAGTAGGCCTGGTTGCTGAGCCAGGGGGAGCCCGCTACCTGGGCGTGGTGGTAGAAGAGGCCGCGGACGGGTGCGAGGCGTACATGTCCTTGTGCGTACTCTCCAAGCATGAAGTGCAGCGCGTTGCGCGCCGGACGCTCCAGGGTCTCTCGAAAGTGCCCCAGAATGTGTTGGAGAACGTTGACATGGGCCCCGCGACCCGCCGGCCGCGTCAGGAGCGTCATGGCCTCCTGAATGTATTCTTGGGAAAAGTCCTCTAGGGACGTCGCGTCGCAGGTCGCCAGGCGACGCCCGAGCTCGCGGGTCTTCCCTTCGTCGTGTGCCGTGAAGAGGCTCTTGTGCGTCGCATGAAAGTTCTGGAGCTGGGCCGCGGTGGGCGTATCGCCGCACTGCTCACGCCAGCGGTGTAGGGTAAAGACGCGGGTGAGGAAGCGGTCACGCAGACCTTCGTCGCCCAGACGCCCATCTTCTTCGATGGGGACCAGCGGCATGCGCTCTTTGAGCGCGCTCACGAGGAGTCCTTCACCACTCGTCCCTCTGTATCCGTTTTCTCGGTAGATCGGGACCCGCTCGAGGCCACAGGAGGGCGATCGTCGCGTCACAACGAAGCCACACACGGGCTCCTCCATCAGCTCGTCGAGCGCCGTCTGGATCGCGCCCTCGACGCGCTCCGTGTGGTCGATGCCGCTCTTGCTCTCGACCATACGAACGCTGCCGTCACGGTTGAGCAGGCGAAGGGCTGGCCGCGGCACGCCCAGGCCGGCGTCGGCCTCGGGGCAGACGGTTGTGAAGCGCACATGAGGTGCGAGCTCGTCCATGACGAAGCGCTGCAGCTTGGTGCCTCCATCGAAGCGCACGCTGGCTCCAGTGAGGCAGCGGCTGAGTCCGATCAGGGGTTGATTTGAGTGTGTAGGGGGCATCGGTTACCTCACGGGTCGTAGAAAGGCGCCAGAGCGGAGAAAGATTCGTCCGGGAGCAGCCAGGGTTGGCGGTAGGGAACTGCGTCCAGACTGACTTCTAGGGTCTCCGCTCTGACGACGAGCGTGGCAGATGGGGAAGGAGCGCCCACCCACGGAATCCTGTGTGTTGGTCGTCTCCACCGAGTTGAGCCCTCCGCTTCGGGGACTCTCATGCGTCGGAAAGGGTGCCGACGATGGCGCGATGTGGGTGGAACGACGCATAGGAAGGAGGACTCCGGGGTGGGTGCTTGTCTCTGCCTGAAACAAAGGTAATACAAACAGAATACAAAGTCTATGCATTTGTATCACAAATCTTAGACCGCCCTCAGGCCAACCCCGAATTGCCGTTTAATATCAAGTAATTGAGCGGTTGAAAAAACTGTGTGCAAACCCGACATATAGCTCGATCTGGACCTGTTTTCCCTCCAAGATCGACCGAAAATTCCGCGGTTTTAGGGGCGCCTGACACGGCGTATGGACTTCTTCCTCAACAATACCTATACAAACCTCGTGCAAATAACGACGACGATGCGTAGAGTAGTCAGCAGAGAGCGCTAGGCACACATAGGAGGACGCGCTGTGAGCACGAGTGTGGAGGACGGAGTCGGAACAGGTCTGTATCGAATGGGCGCGGTCGCCTCATTAACCGGGCTACCTGCCGGAACAATTCGGGCCTGGGAGCGACGCTACGGGATGCTCAACCCAGAGCGAACTGACGGTGGCTTTCGTCTGTACACAGAGGACGACATCAAGCGCCTGTCGTTGATTCAGCGCCTGCGCGCGTTCGGCGAGCCCATCAGCGCCATCGCCAATCTTGAGATCGACGACTTGAACGAGCGCCTTCGACGCCACTCCGGCGCGGTCGGCGAGCGAGCGACACCCGCCAAGGAGCCGGTCGGTGTGATCACAGTCGGCCTCGGGGTGACGGCGGCCATGGAGATCGCGGCGCTCCGCAATGACGCCCTCTCCGTTCGCCTCTCTTCCCGCTCGCTTGGTGAGCTGGCCGAGTCGCATCAGAGCGCTGAGGCCATCATCTTTGAGAAGAGCGCCCTCGGAGCGGACCCGGTGGAGGGACTTCGCGAGGGCATCAGGGAGAGCGGCGCCAACACCGCCCTTGTGGTCTACGACTTCGCGCGGAGCACGGAGGTGCAGGCGTTGCGCGCGGCCGGGGCTCGTATGCTGCGGTACCCTATCAGCCCGGAAGAGCTGGCTCGGGTCGTCCTCGACCAGACCATGCTCTCTCGAGTCCAGGAGATGCGGCGAGAGATCGCTGAGTCTGGCTCCACTGAAAACTATGATCGTCTGTATGAGGACGAAGCGCTCGTGAAGCTCCAGAACGTGAGCAGCTCGATCGACTGCGAGTGCCCCAATCACCTGTCTGCGATCATCCGACAGCTCAATGCCTTCGAGCGCTACAGCAACGAGTGCCTCTCGGTCGATGAGGACCAACAGGAGCTCCACGCGACCCTGGCGCGCACCACGGGCCAGGCCAGGCGACTGGTCGAGGAGATGCTGGCCTACGTCTGTCACGTCGATAACATCGTGATCTAGGCCCCCCGCACCGGCCACGGCAAAAGGGTCGACAGCGCGCGTGTACGCGCGGTAAAGGTCCGCTCCGCGTACGCAGGAGGGGACAGAGATGCGCAATCCACACGTGACGTTGTTGGCGATCGTCACGATCGCACTGCTGGGGATGGGGCTCAGCGGCTGCTCGGAAAGTGATGCTGCGGGCGACACGCCCGAGCTGCAGACCGACGGCTCGACCTACGGGGACAGCGTCGACGCGACGGATACCCCGCAGGGTTCGGATCCGTGCGAGACGCTGAGCGTCGGGGACAGCTGCGACCTGGACGGCGATCCGTGCACGCTTGACGTCTGCAACGGAGAGCTCCGGTGCGAGTCGACAGGGGACTTCGAGGACTGCGCTGAGGTGAACGAGCAGTACCCATGCTGGACCTACGTCTGCAATGGAAAGGCCGGCTGCGTCGCCTCGAACTTTGTGGAGGGCCTCTCCTGTGATGATGGAGTTCCCTGCACCCAGAATGACACCTGCACCCTCAACAGCATGGGGCAGGAGACCTGTCTGGGCACGCCGATCCCGGTGGATGACGCCAACCCCTGCACGGACGACGCCTGCGCCGATGGTGTGGTGAGTCACACGCCGATCGCCGGCGCTCCCTGCCCGCTGGTCGGCAGCTGTGGAGACGAGGGCGCGTGCGATGACCAGGGGACCTGCGTCGCGGAGACCTCCTGTCCGTGCACGATGGACAGCGACTGCGATGACGGGGACCCGTGCAACGGCGCGGAGACCTGCGAGCCGGGACTCGGGTGCATGGTCGGCGAGTGGCCACCCGACGACGACGGGCTCGCCTGCACCGACGTAAAGTGCGACCCCGAGACCGGAGAGATCAGCCACGTCCCACACGACCAGCTCTGCGAGCCTGAGGGTCTGTGCGGTGCGGGGGTCTGCGATCTGGAGCAAGGGTGCATCACCGTCTCCATCTCCGAGTGCTGCGGTAACGGCGTCATCGAGGAGGGAGAGGCGTGTGACGATGGCAACGACGTGGACGGCGATGGCTGCACCGCGGCCTGCGAGTCCGAGAGCACCTTCGTTCCGCTCGGCCCCAACATCCAGATCGCGGCGAACGCCGCGCACCTGAGCATGGCCCGGTTCGACGACGAGCACAGCGCGACGCTCTACGCCTCTGAGGAGAGCAGCGATGTCGACCCGGACCACTATCGAATCGTGATCCACAAGCGCGTCGGAAAGGAACTGACCTGGGTGGGTGATTGGTACTTCGGCCAGGCCCTGACCCCGTGGAGCAGCACCCAAGCCGTCGAGGTGTTCTCCGCCATCGGCCCGAACCACCTGATCGCCATCTTGATCACGCCCGGCTACGAGCGTGTGCTCAACACCTACAAGTGGGACGGGGGCGAGAGCCTGGAGCTCTTGTCCTCCTCGGTGATGACCGAAGGTAAGGGCTTCCTGGGTGGTCACCCGGTCGACGACACCCGCTTTATTCTCCGCTATCGCTACGACAACAGTGGGGAGCCCGTGACCTATCAGGTGATCACGCGGGACGGTGATGCTCTGTCCTTTGGGCCGGAGATGGTGCGGCCTGGACCCGAGATGTTCCCCGGGCTCTCCTCCAATATCGCTCAGGCCGAGCCCATCCTGATGCGAACCGGTGCGACGTCCTTTCGAGAGATTCGACCGGGATACGTCTGGGACCCGGGACACCTGGCGAGCTACACCCTGGAGGTCAACGGAAACGAGCTCAGCTGGTCAGCCCCCGTCGTGCACAGCAACACAGGCAACCGCACCATGGAACCGTACGTCGCCGCCGATGGTGTCGGTGGTGGTGTCGTCGCCTACAACCTGTACGACGACTCCATGTGGGAGTGGGCCCATTACTCAGCTGGGAGCGACAGCCTCGGCGTAGAAGGCTCGCTCTTCGCCGGTTCCAACATCCACCGCCAGGGCGTCTTCGACTCTGCCGACGGCTATGTCGGCGGCGCGTACTTTCTTCGGGAGCGCTCGGGCAACCTCTTCCGCTTCGCGCAGCAGGACAACGGGCTCTGGGACGCCACTCCACTTGAGAGCGATCTGACGAACCAGGGATGCGCCGCCGCGCCGCATATCGTACGCGTCGGGACCCTCGGCCTCTTCCTGACCTGCGCGCAGGCTGGCGCGACCGCCTACCTGCGGGTGGTAGACCTGTACACCTCCTGCGGGGACGGCGTGGCCGATCCGGGCGAGGCCTGTGACGACGGCAACAATGACAATGGAGACGGGTGCTCGAGCACCTGCACTCTCTAGCCTTGTCCAAGCTCTCAGCCGAAACGGGCGAATACCAGCCCGCTGAGATCGTGCTCGGCGCCATCAACGCGCGCTACCGACATACGTCTTTTGGCCTGAGATACCTCATGGCGAACCTCGGGCCGCTCGCGGCGCGAGCCCGCATCGTCGAGACCAACCTCCAGCAATCTGCGGAGCGGATCGCGGACGCGCTCCTCGCGCCCTCCCCCACCATCGTCGGGCTCGGGATCTACGTGTGGAACGCCACCCTCGCCCTTGACGTTGTCCGCCTCCTCAAGGCGAGGCGACCCGATCTCCTCGTGGTCCTCGGGGGCCCGGAGGTGAGCTACGAATGGGAAGACCAGGACCTGGTTCGTCTCGCGGACTACACCGTCACCGGCGAGGGTGAGCTGGTCTTTCGAGAGCTGTGCTCGCGCCTCCTCGACGGGGATCGGCCCAAGGAACGCATCATGGCCGGCAGCACCGCGCCTTTTGAGGCCCTGGAGCTTCCCTACGACCTCTACAACGAGGAGGACCTGGCCCAGCGGGTGGTCTATGTCGAGGCGTCGCGCGGCTGCCCGTTCCGCTGCCAGTTCTGCCTCTCCTCTCTTGACCGTGGCGTCCGCCTCGTCCCCCAGGAGGCCTTCTTCGCGGAGATGGAGCGACTGCTGGAGCGCGGGGCGCGGGACTTCAAGTTCATCGACCGCACCTTCAACCTGCGCATCGACGTCGCGACGGCGATCTTACGCTTCTTTCTCGATCGCCTTCGCCCGGGCCTCTCGTTGCACTTCGAGATGGTTCCTGATCGCCTCCCCGATGAGCTCAGAGCCCTCCTGGCGGCGTTCCCTCCCCAAACCCTGCAGCTGGAGATCGGCATCCAGAGCTGGGACCCCCAGGTCGGGAAGCTCATCGAGCGCCGCCAAGACGCCGAGCGAACCGAGGCGAATCTGCGCTTCTTGGCCGAAGAGACTCACGTCCACGTCCACTCGGATCTGATCGTTGGACTCCCAGGCGAAGA
>CALCNF010000471.1 GCA_937897815.1 uncultured Pseudomonadota bacterium
CCCACCCACGTGAGGACGGCTACAACCCTACGATCTCCCCCAACCACTTCTTTGTGCCTCAAGAGATCGCCCAGACATTCGAGCTCGAATAGTGGGTTGAGAACGTCAGGCGAACAGAACTTGTTATCATACCCCCGGGGGGTATATTTCTAAGAGTGTCCTGGCTGGAGCGTGTTCGTTCATGAGATTTGGCTACATCTTGGTCCTGGCCTGCCTCCTCACGGGGGCCTTGGGCTGCGGTGGTCCGCAGGCGAGCCTCGTGTACTCGTTTGAGGAGCTTGAGTGCATGTCGTGCTTGAGCTCCGTGGCTCATGAGCTGAGCGAGCGACCAGGCGTGGAGCAGGCGAAGACCGACAAGAACGCCGTCTCGGTTCGCGTGACCTACGACGCCTCGGTCGCCACCCCCAGGGGTCTCGATGAGGTCGTTCAGGCCAAGGGCTTTCCGTGGAGCCGTGAGCGGGCTCAAGGCTCATGGGCACCTGAGATCCCCTTTCCGGAGTCGTTGGATGTTCAGAAGATCAGCCTCGCCGGTGAAGAGGTAGAGCTCGCGGCTCACCTGGCGCCGGGCAAGGTCACGGTCTTCGACTTCTTTGCGGCCTGGTGTGGGCCCTGTCGTGTCGTGACGCATGAGATCAAGCAGATCATGCTCGCGCGCGACGATGTCGCCCTGAGAAAGGTGAACATCGTCGATTGGGACCGCCCTGTCGTCAGGCAGCACCTCCAGGGCGTCACCAACATTCCCCATGTGCTGGTCTACGGACCCGACGGGACGAGAGTCGCGGCGATCACCGGGGTGAAGAAAGACGCCCTGAGGGCGGCGATTGAGCAAGCAGGCGGCTCCGCCCCAGCGCCCTCGAGCGAGGAGAGCGAACCATGAAGCGAGCGGCGCTAATGCTCGCTCTGGGCGCCTTGCTGACCGGGGTCTCGCCCCAGCTCAGCTACGCTCAGACGTGAACGGGCTGAACGAATCCGAGCCTCCCGGGTGGAGGCGATCAGACAGCGAGCTTGGATTTTAACGAGGGCACCTACCGGTTCACGGCGATGCTCATGTCCATGTGGAGTCACGCCGAGCACGGGGTCGCCCCGGATCAGATGGAGCCAGGTATCGCTCTGGAGGACCAGGCCCACGACCACGTGCTGGACTTCGGGATGTACTCCCTGCGTCTGCAGGCTGAATACGTCGTGATCGATGGGCTCGCTCTCGACCTGCGCTTGCCCGTTCGGGCCGTCGACGTCAGCGCGCACTTCCACGACGAAGAGGGCGTGGCCATCGAGAACTTTGAGAGCATCCACCATCGCGATGAGGTGTTGTTTGGGCTTGGAGATCCGGAGATATCAGGTGTGTGGAGACTGTTGGAACCCGGAGCGAATCAGCCCTGGTACGTCCAGATCGCCATCGGCTTCACCGTGCCGTTGGGCGACACGGAGCCCGATCCCTTCGTCCTCGGGCAGAGCGGCGATGAACATCAGCACATCTTCTTTGGTTCCGGAACGTTTGACCCCGTCATCGGCGCGGAGGCGCGCTACGAGGCTTCAGGTTGGACCGGTCGGTTTTGGGCCAGGAGCCGGGTGTCCCTCTACGAGAACTCTCACGGTTATACCGGCCCCGGTGTCACCCAGGGCGGCTTGGGAGCGATGAGCCCGCTGGGCTTGTCCGAGTTCTCCTTCATGGCGGAGGTCGGCGCCATGCACGAGACGCCCGCGAAGTGGGGAGGGGAGCAGGCGAAGAACTCTGGACGAACGGAGTTCATGGTCAATCTCGGAGCCTCCTGGTTCACCAGCCCCAACGTCGTGTTCTCAGCCATGGTGAAGCGGCCTATCTACACCATCGTGCTCGGCGGCCAGATGGACATCCCTCTCCTGGCGATGCTCTCTGTGAGCTACACGGAGATGGCGGAAGAGGCCCCGGCCGTCGCGCCCTCTCAGTGAACCGGAAGGTAGTCGCGTTCGGCCCGGTGGCCGCGCTCCGTGAGAAAGGCTTCGATTTGAGCGCGCGCTCCGGCGCTGCCCACGGCGAGCAGGATCAGACGTCCATCGGGCTCTTCGATGGACGTGTGGCTGACCACCGTCAGTCCTCCTGCGACCTCTCGACCGATCTTCTTGGGATCGATGTCGATCAGGTCGTCCACGCAGCCGAACCGCGCTTGAAGCTCTCTCGCGTGCCGTTTGCCGAAGGGGCCGGCGCCCCAGATCCGGACCCGTCGACCGTTCGCCAGCGGGCCTGATGCGAGATAGTCGTGGACCAGCCGTCTTCTCGCCTCATCTCGGCACCTGATGTTGGTTCGAGTGAAGCGCTCGGGTCGGTCGGTCCAGTCGACGAGGGTCTCGCGGACGCTCCCGAAGAGGGCGCCCGCCTCGAAGAGTCGCAACCACAGCTCGTGATCTTCGGGGAAGTCTCCATCTCGGTAGCCGCCGGCGTCGATGACCTCCTGACGACGAAAGGTCACGGCGGGGTGGGCCATGGGGGCGTCGATGAAGCGTCCAGCGCGGATCGCCTCCGGAGTCTCGAGGGAGTTCAGCCACGCGACGTGTCGGCCCATTCCCTCTCCAGGCTCCGCGTTGAGACCCACGGAGCGCACCAGCGCGGTCACGCCAATCCACTCTGGGTGTTCATCAAGGGCCGACACCTGCAGCGCGACGCGCTCTGGTTCCATATGGTCGTCGGCGTCGTGACGGACGACCAGCTCGCCCCGGCAGCGCCTGAGTCCGTCGTCGAGCGCCTCGGCCAGGTTGGCCTCCTCCCGCTCGAAGACGCGCACGCGCGCGTCCTGGCTCGCGATGGCTCGGACGACCTCACGGCTCTGATCGGTGATGCCGTTGAGCACCACGACCACCTCGAGATCCGCGTAGCTCTGGCCGAGCGCCGAGCCCAGCGACCGCTCGAGCGTCGTCTCAGCGTCGCAGACCGGGATGAGGAGGCTAACCCGAGGCTTCGTCAAAGCTCTCGCCGTCGTGGCTCCACAGCATGGGCTTGCCTTCGATCTCCGTGCGGATATGGCATGGGCGCTTCCACAGGGCGACGACGTTCTTCAGGGTCTCCCGGGCGTAGTCCGATTTGAGGTCCTGACCATCGTGCTTGTGCCACAAGAGCAGCTCCCCGCGGTTCTTGTAGTTGGCGTCCTCAACGTAGATGGCGGGCTGACCGAAGTTGGTGAGCTGACGCAGCATCTGGCTCTTGATCTCGAGGAACTCGCGGCTCTGGATCTCCCAGGAGTCGTTTCGGCGGTTGTGACCGAAGGTGAAGAGCTTCAGCTTCTGACAGAACTCCGGGGTCAGGAACTCATCGATGAACATCAGGTCGTTGTAGATCTTTCGGACCTGAAAGATCTTCTCTCGGCCGAGCCCCGCGCCCGTGTCCCAGGCCTCTCGCTCCACCATGGACTCACAGCGCTCGTACTCCAGGCCGAACCGCCCCTTATTCCAGCGGTCTTCGATGTCTCGAAAGAGCTCGATTCCGATCTTATAGGGGTTCATCTGAGTCGGGCTCATGGCCATGGTGCCCGAGTGGGTGCACGCGAAGTCGATGATCTCGCTGTCGTCGCAGATGCCCTCGGTCATGAGCTTGGCGTGCCAGTAGCTCGCCCACCCCTCGTTCATGATCTTCGTCATCATCTGGGGGGCGAAGTAGTAGGCCTCGTCACGAACGATCGACAGGATCTGGCGCTGCCAGCGGTCCAGGGGCGCGTGCTCGAGGAGGAACAGCATGACGTCGCGCTCAGGCTCGGGCGGGATCCGGGTTCGGAGCTCCTCCCACTCTCGGCGCATCTCGTCGCGCCGGCGCGCCAGGTCCTCCTCCGGGTTGATGTAGGCGTCCATGTAGGACCGCGCTGGGAGCTTCTGGGGCTCGGGAGGGAGCTCGTCTTCGTCAGGAGTCGTGCTCTTTCGAACGATGAACGGCGAGTGGTAGTCGATGAGATTGTCGATGGACAGGCAGACGTCGAAGAAGTCCTCAACCTTCTCCGGTCCATGGCGGTCCGCGATGCGGGCGACCTTGGAGGCCGAGGAGGCCATCTTGTCGAGCATCTTTCGATCGGTGCGGCTGAACCAGGCGTTGTTCTTAAAGAAGTCGCAGTGGCCGTAGACGTGGGCGATGACCAACTTGTGGTCCAGCAGGCTGTTGCCCTCCAGGAGGTAGGCGTAGCAGGGGTTGGTGTTGATCACGAGCTCGTAGATCTTGTGGAGTCCCCACTCGTAGGACTTCGACAGCCGCTCGTACTCCATCCCCCAGCGCCAGTGCCGGTATCGGTTGGGGAAGCCCTGGTACGCGGCCAGCATGTTCATCTCTTCGTAGTCGACCATCTCGAAGATGGTCGGGAAGAAGTCGAGTCCGTGGCTGGCCGCCATCGCTTCGATGGATCGAATCCACGCCTTGAGCTCGTCGGACAGTTTGCGTCGCTGCATACCTACTTCCCCTTCCCGAGGAAGTCGCGGATGGAGTCCACGATGCCGTCCTTGTTCTTGATCTCGCTGGTGATCACGTCCTCCGAGTCCTTGAAGTGGACGTGCAGATCCTTGATGAACTGACCGGAGCCATAAGGGCTCTCGACCTGCCCGTAGCAGAAGACGTTCGAGGCGGGGATCATGTGCTCACGGAGCAGCTTCACGCAGTTCATGGTGTCGTCGGCCGACCAGTTGTCCCCATCGGAGAAGTGGAACGGGTAGATGTTCCAGTCACCCGTGGGGTAGTCGCTCTGCATGATCTCCCAGGCGAGCTTGTAGGCGCTCGAGATCATGGTCCCGCCGGACTCCTTGGTGCGGAAGAAGGTGTCGCGGTCCACCTCTCGGGCGGCCGCGTCATGAATGATGTAGCGGCTCTCCAGGTCCTTGTATTGGCTGCGGAGCCAGGTATCGATCCAGAAGGACTCGATGCGCACGATCTCCTTTTGCTCCTCCCCCATGGAGCCAGACACGTCCATCATGTAGATGATCACCGCGTTGTGGTGAGGCTTCGTCTCCTCCTTCCAGGAGCGATAGACCGTGTCGCTCTTGATGGGGATGATGATCGGCCGCTCGGGGTCGTACATGCCCGCTGAGATCTGTCGCTTGAGCGCCCTGCGGAACGTCCGTTTGAAGTGCTTGAGGCTCTCGGGGCCCACCTGGCGTATCCCGGAGTACTTCACGGCCGTCGCCTCGTGGCGGGCCTGACCCTTGGGCTCGATCTTCGGGAGCTCCAGCTCCTCGCCCAGGATCTGCGCGAGGTCCTCGATGTCGATGTCGACCTCAAGGACGTGCTGTCCGGGATCGGATCCCGCCTCTCCCTGGCCCGACTCCTGATCCTCGCCCTGCTGGACGTTCTCGCCCGGCTCGCCTTCACCCTGCCCGACACCGCCGTTCTCCCGCTGGCCGAACTTGAAGCGCGGGATGTCGATCTGGGGCACCGGGATCGACACCTGCTTGTCCCCTTGCCGTCCGATCAGCTCACCTTGGCTGATGTACTGCTTGAGGTTCTTCTTAATCCGGCCGCGCACGATCTGGCGAAAGCGCCGCTGGTCGCTGTCGATTCGTTGACTCATGGGCTCGCTATTCCGATCGCTCCTTGGCGTCTCCACGGGCGAAGATCGACGCGACGTAGTTCAGCACGTCGGTCGCCGACTCTTCGTTGTAGCCGTAGTTATCGATGAGGCGCTGCTTGACGACCTCGATCTTCTCCTGGGTCTCCCTGTCGACCACGTTGCTCACCAGGGTCGTGAGCTTGATCGTGTCCTTCTGATCCTCGAAGAGCTTGGCCTCGAGCGCCTTGTGGAGTCGCTCGTTGGTCCGGAAGTCGAACTTCTTCCCCTCGATGGCCAGGGCGCCGATGTAGTTCATGATCTCCCGGCGGAAGTCCTCTTTGCGGTTCTCCGGGATGTCGATCTTCTCTTCGATCGAGCGCATCAGCCGCTCATCCGGATCCTCGGCCTGGCCCGTAAACGCGTTCTTCACGCGCTCCTTCTGGGTGTAGGCCTTCACGTTGTCGATGTAGTTGGCGCACAGGCGGCTGATGGCCTCCTCGTCGGCCGAGATCGCGCGCTGGACCTCGTTCTTCACGATGTCCTCGTACTCGCGCCGGACCTCGTTGAGGAGCACCCTGTAGCGCTGCTTGAGCTCCTCGTCGTTGATGAGGCTGTGGCTCTTGAGCCCGCTCTCCAGCTCGTTCATCACCAGGAACGGGTTGATGTAGCGCCCGCCCTTCTCGCTCGCCAGGGCGTTGGAGATCTTGTCCTGGATGTAGCGCGGGCTGATGCCCTCCAGACCCTCTCGCTCGGTCTCCTTTCGGAGCTCCCTCACGTTGTCCTGGGTGTAGCCCGGCAAGGTCTTACCGTCATAGAGCTTCAGCTTCTGAAGGACGGTCAGGTCGTGCTTCTTCGGGACCTCGAGTCGCGTCGCCACGGCCCACATGGCCGCCACCTCCAGGGTGTGGGGGGCGACGTGAATTCCTCGCACGCGATCGGAGCTCTGTCCGAAGTCCTTGCGGTAGATCTTCACCTCTTGCGAGAGCTTGGTGATGTAGGGCACGTCGATCTTGATGGTTCGATCCCGAAGCGCCTCCATGTACTCGTTCGAGAGGAGCCGCTGATACTCCGCCTCGTTGGTGTGACCGATGATCACCTCATCGATGTCGGTCTGAGGGAACTTCTTCGGCTTGATCTTGTGCTCCTGGGTCGCCCCGAGGAGGTCATAGAGGAACGCCACATCGAGCTTGAGGACCTCGACGAACTCGATGATGCCCCGATTGGCGACGCAGAACTCACCGTCGAAGTTGAACGCGCGCGGATCGGAGTCCGAGCCGTACTCGGCGATCAACCGGTAGTTGATGTCTCCCGTGAGCTCGGTCGAGTCCTGGTTCTTCTCATCCTTCGGCTGGAAGGTGCCGATGCCGATCCTGTCGGCCTCGCTGAAGACGAAGCGGCGCACGCGCACGTGCTTCATCACTTTGCCCCAGTCCCCCTCGTACCGCTCGAGCAGCATGTTGAATCGAAGGCGGCAGGCCGGATTGAGCTCACCCTTGATGGGGATACGAAAGTCGGTGTCCTCGTTGTCCAGACCGAGCTCCGCGATGGCCTTCGCGCGCCACTCCAACGGGATCAGGTGCAGCGGGTCCTCGTTGAGCGGGCACGGAGTCACCTTGCTTGGATCCTCCGGGTCGAGGAGCCAGTCAAAGGTGTAGATGGCGCCCTCTGGGTTGCGGCTGTAGCTCTCCAGGCCCTTCTTGAGGAGCCGCGCGATTGTGGATTTCGCGGAGCCGACGGGACCATGAAGCAAGATGATGCGCTTGTCCGTCCCGAAGCCGAAGGCGGCTGACTTGAACGTGTTCACCAGCTTCATGAGCGTGATGTCCATTCCGAAGATGGCGTCGCGCCCGTCCTCAAAGGGGTCATCGAAGAAGCCGTAGTGCTGAACCTTCTTGCGGTTGTCCGTGTACTCCTCGACGCCATGGCTGATGACCATGTCGTAGAGGCGCCTCCAGGCCGTGCGAGTGACCCGTGGATTCTCTCGCACGATGTCGAGGTATTCGTCGAAGGTGCCCGTCCAGTTGAGCTCCTGGTAGGTCTCGATGTCCTGGAGCTTCGCGAGCTGCTCGGTTGCCGTGGCCATTCTTCTCTCCCGGTTGGCGGAGATCTCCCCGCCCTATAGAGCGTGATGGACCGGCGAGAGCCGCTCCCAGCCGGCCTCGAGCGCGGGAGTATCCTCCCACTCCTTCAAGCTAGCAGAATGCGTAGGCCTAGCAACAACACGGGGGCGTTTTTGGCCTCCGGAGATCACTCGCAGCCAGCAGGTCCGGGGGCTGTGCCGTCGCAGGGCGCGTCCAGGGTCGCCGCCTCTACGCAGCCCTGTGTGATCACAGGGACCCCAGACACGTTGTTCGCGACCTCGTCATATTCCGGATCATCGACCATGGAGCACGCGACGGTGAGGCCCGTAGGGTGGGGCGCGCCGGTGCTGTTGAGGAAGTTTCGCACGTTCACGTCGTTGCCGACGCTCACGGTGTGGCTCACGGTCAGGGTGCCGTCGGTGTCCCAGTCGTAGGAGTCTCCGAATCGGACGCCCACCTCGTTGTTTGTGATCAGGCAGTGATCGACCTCGACGGTCGGCGCGCCATATCCGGCCTCGACGCCCTGCTCGCAGCCACGAATCACGGAGTCCACGATGGTGATGCTGTTGCCCACCGACGCCGCCACCCCCTCATGGGCGAAGCCCTCGATCCAGGTCCGCTCGATCAGGACAAAGGCGTTGTTGTGATCCACGCCGTCATCCTCACCGACGAAGAAGAAGGAGTCGCTGATCTCTGTGCGAACCGGAAACTCATTGTCGTCTACGTAGACGCCCAGGAGGTAGATGCCGTCGTTATCATCGTCCTCGGCGACCCCATCCCCATCGGGGATCTCGGAGACGTGGGCCGCGCGGATCTGCGCCGCGCAGCGGTCCAGCTCGCCTCCTGTATCGACCCGGGCCACGAGCACGTCTTCGAGGTCCATGCGCGCCAGGGTGCAGCCGAAGGCCTTGCCCGGGCTGTCGAGGATGGCGCCCGAGATCATCTGAAGCTCTCCGGCCTTCAGTCGAATCAGGGGCTGGGAGTCCGAGTGCCCGAAGGCCTTCGTCTCGTCCCCACCGCCGCCTGTGAGAAAGACGTGGTTGAGCTCCGAGGTGTCGTGACCGATCAGGCGCATCCCTCCCCAGGGGGCGCTGGACGCCCCCGTAAACAGGACGGGGAGCTCCTCGGTGCCCAGGGCCGTCACCGCTCCCGAGACCTCGATGTTCACTCCAGCCGCCACGATGACCGTGACGCCCGGGGAGAGCCGCAGCGCGCCATCAATCGAGAGGTGGTCGGTGACATGGTGCACCCCGTCTGCCGCCCAGTTCTGCTCACCGATCAACCCGGAGTGGGTGAGGATCGGGAGCTCAAGCACCTCCACCTCCGTGACCCGCGCCGAGTCGCCGGCCACCAGGGTGAGATCATGCTCGCCTACCTCCATGGGCGGGAGCAGGCCGCTCCCCTGACCCCGGTAGAGGGTGACGTCGGGGAGAAGGGCGCCATTGAGGGTGGCCGACAGCGTGGCGTCCGACCATCCATCCTCGTGGCGAACCCGGAACGGGCAGGCGGCCTCAGGCGCGCACCTGGGGATCGTGACCGTGACAGGGAGCTCCGCGTATCCCTCGACGTCGATGGGCTCCGGATCGGCATCGATGGTCACGATGCCGACGACGTCGCTTCGCGCCGCGTCCACCGCGTCCACCGCGTCCACCGCCACGGGCGTCTCCTCGTCTCCCGCGCACCCAGCGGCCACCAGGATCATCAGGCAACACAGTGATCTCATCGGCCCGCCCTCCATACGCTCAAGGCGTCCAGGAGCTCGTCATTTCGAGCCTCGACCTTCCCCAGGAAATCCGACATTCGCCCCTCGATGTGCCCATGGAGGCTAGCACAGTCGTCTGCGCCGACCTCGACCATCGCCACGCAAGCGGCCTCGTGGTCGAGGACCGAGAAGAGCTCGTCGCGCACAGCGCCCACCCGCTCGGCGACGATCCCGGGGGTCAGGGTCTGCGTGAGCAGCGTCTCGACGTGGTCGGCGAAGCGCTCGTAGACGTCGTCTGCGGCGTAGATCGCCAGCTCCAGATCGCCCTCCACACAGAAGGCGATTCCCTGCGGATCCGGGGTGGCGTGCTTGCCCTGGTGGTGGCAGGCGCTGAACAGATCGTCCGAGTCCCATCCCATGGGCCTGTAGTAGAGCTCCGCGCTCGGGTGTTCGCCCTCGCGTACGCCATAGAAGTAGGCCTCGTCGACGTAGTCTCCGTTTCGCATCACCGCCTGGAAGGCGAGGTAGAGGAGGTGTCGGTCGAGGTCCACCCGCGACTCCAGGGCCTCCGCGAGGCTCGATGGGGGCTCCGTCTCTACGAGGGCGGTCATGTCTTTGTAGATGGCCAGGGCGTCCTGGGCCTCCGCCTCGTCCTTCGGGTATTTCACGTCCTCAGGCTTGTCCTCAGGATCGAAGCGCCTTCGGATCACCGATTCCAGGGCCAGGTGATCGCCCGGCAGGGTCTCGTCGGGCTTCTCCAGGAGCATGTAGGCGCCAAGGCTCTCGCCGTTGAGCGTCACCTCGACGAGGCGGTGTTCGAGCGGGAAGAGGGCGTGCTCTCGATAAAACGCGTTGGCGAAGAGCTGCCGGAAGTAGCCGTCATCGAGACACTGGCCGATGAGGTAGAACTCGTCGTTCGCGGCCCCGGGCGCCAGTCGCCTGGCCTCGGGCCCCTTCAGGTTCACCGTGAAGCTCTTGCGCTCGCAGTCCAGGGAAGACTGGCCCCTGAAGTGGGCTTCAGCCTTCATGGGTGAGGAGGTTCCCAGGCTCACCGTCAGGTCCATATCCGACTTGTCGAGGGCCTCGTATTTGGTCTGGTACACGGCCATCTGTGACGGGGTGAGGTCGAAACCGATGGTGTCGGGCCAGGGCCAGGCGTCGGCGGCGGCGGCCGCGTCGCAGGGGATCGAGGCCACATGCTCGACGATCGGAGGGGCCGCGAGCTCACAGGTGGCGGTCGGCGTCTTCAGGGTCACGGACTTCAGGGGGCCGTCCGTGGGACACAGTCCGACGAGCACCGTCGCGGCGCGGCGCGCAGCCAGCCGGTCCGCGAGCTCGCCGCTGTCGGTCTCGCCGTCCACGAGGATCACCTCTCTGGAGTGGGGCCCAAAGATGCCGCCGACCTCCGCGATGGCCGCTTGAGTCGCGCTCTCGGTAGCTGCGATGTCTCCGGGTTGGCGCGGCGTGAGCTCGTCGAGACGTCGGTGCAGATGGGACCGGCGGGTCGTCAGGTCGGCCATCAGGGTGCTCGCCGCATCGGCGACGACCAGCGCGATGCGCTCCTGCATATCCAGGGCGTCGATGAGCGCGCGGGCCTGCTCGACTCTCTGCTCATGCTCAAGGGGGTCTTCGCTGGGTACCAAGACGATCGCCGTGAGGCCCCGCTGGACTCGACCTGCACCCACAGCGACCGCCTCGAGGGTGCCGTCGTCCAGGGCTTGAGCCACCGACACGCTCTCGGGAGCCTCCACAGGCTCCCCTGCGTCCAGGAGCTCAAGGACCACCTGAACGCCACCGCCGGTCCACGGGCGCGCGCCCCTCACGCGGAGGGCGTCGGGGTCGCAGTCGGTGAGGCTCGGCCCGTCTATTCCGTCCAGGGGAGCGACGCTCACACCATCGAGCTCAGCTCCGGTCACGTCTATCGGGTCGGGGAGCGCGACGCCGGCCTCGCTCGCGTCTCCCGCGCAGCCGGGAGCGGCTCCGACGAGCGACAGCATCAGTGCCATCAGTGACACGCGGTGGGCGGCTTGCTTCACCCGTGGAGCGTCCTGTTCACGCTGTTTGGTGTCAAGGGTTCGACTGCGGGTTGTGTGGGCATCATTTGCTCCGATCTAGCGAAGATGCTAGCCATTGCGGCCATGTGCGGCGCGTCCCGAGGGAAGGGCGATGACCGCGCGACTGAGGGACACATACAGGAGAAGCCCCCATGAAGAACTTCGTAGTGATCACGATCTCGATTCTGGCCCTGGCGCTCACGCCGGGCTGTGACAGCGACAGCAGCGGCAGCGGCGG
>CALCNF010000472.1 GCA_937897815.1 uncultured Pseudomonadota bacterium
TCGCCGTCGCTGAGCAGGAGCGCTTCCTGGTTCGGGGGGAGAAGATCATCGCGCTGGCCAAGGCCGCGGGTGTTCGAATCTTCACGGTCTCCAATTCCCTCTCCTCCAGCGCGGAGCGCGAGCGACTTGAGGTGCTCGCCTGGCGAACGGGGGGCACGGCGCGCGTCGCCGAGGACCCCAACCAGGTCGTGGACCGCGCCAGCGACCTCCTCGATGAGCTGCAGGGGGAGCTGATCGTGTCGTTCCGAGATGAGCGAGCGGTGCCCGGCGCCTCGCTGCGCTACCGAGCGCGCGTTCAGGTCGGCGGGGCCCTCTATCGCACCTCGGCGATGGGTCTGGAACTGCCCCTGCGGCCCGTGAGCTTGCGTCAGCGCCTCGGAGACGCCGAGGCGATGGGTCGCGAGCGCCTCGGAGACACCGGGTTCCTCGTGGCGGCGGGCGTCCTGGCCCTCCTCCTGGCCTTCATCGGCTTCAAGATCCTCAAGGGCGCTCTCGGACTCGTGTGGAGGCGCGCCTGATGGGAGATCCTACCTTCGACAGCATCATCATCGCGGGAGAGCGCTATCGGCTCTCGGGTGGTGTGAAGGTGATCACCCACGAGGATCCGGGCGGCTACTCGTTTGAGAAGCGTCGGCACGAGGCGATCGCGTCGGCGGGTCTGGCCGGCTATGGCCACCGAACGCTCAAGGGTGCCGCCGTCCGAGACCTGGATAAGCTGAAGAAGGTCGTCCATCAGGTTGTCCTGCACACGGACATGACCTCCGACAGCCGGGGGTGCTTCAACGTCCTCGTCAACCGAGGGCTCTCGACCCACTTCATGATCGACTGGGACGGGACGATCTACCAGGGGCTCGATGTGCTCAAAGAGGCCTACCACGCCGGCGAGGCCAACGGCGGCTCGGTGGGCGTGGACATGAACAACCTCCTTCGGAACCTGGTTCGCGAGCCCTCCGCCCCCGCCCACCCGCCAAAGCACCCGCGAATCGCGGAGATGCGTCGACCGGAGTACCGGCGTCAGGCGAGTCGGCGCGCGCGCATCAACGGCGGAGAGGTGCGCAACTACGGCTACACCGACGCTCAGTATCAGGCCCTGATCGCCCTGATGAAGGTCCTCGTGAAGGTCCTCGACCGCGTCAAGCCGTTCCCACCGCTCGATGAGCGCGGCGAGATCGTCGAGAACATGCTCGAGGACTGGCAGGCCTTTGACGGCTTCCTTGGCCACTGGCACGTGACACCGGATCGCTGGGACCCGGGGCCCGGCTTCGACTGGCACCGGGTCTATCACGGCCTCGCGCGTGAACATAACGCCTTCCCCGTGGAGCTGGAGCCGGGAAAGAACATCTCGACTCTCCTTGAGCCGACCAAGGTTCGCGCCTACGCGGAGCGCTACTACACGAACAACGAGGACTTCGAGGATGGGGGCTGGTACCCCATCGGCAAGAACCAGAACTGGCACGGAGGCGTGCACCTTCACCTGCCGGCGGGCCAGCCGGTCTACGCCATGTTCGACGGGGTCGTCGTGGCCGGGCGCTTCGGTCCCACGACCTCGGAGTTGGGGAGCAACAACTTCCTCGTCCTTCGCCACGAGATTGAGGTGCCGGGTGGGACGCCAGAGAAGCCCAAGAAGCTGATCTTCTTCACCTTGACCATGCACCTGGGACCTCTCGATGTGGGCAAGCTCACCGAGGCCTCTCCCGACTGGGTTCGCGCCCTGCATCGCGTCCACTCCGGTCTCACGGAGGCCGAAGAGAAGGCCCTCGCGGAGTTCCGGGCGGGCAAGGTGGCTCCAGACGGGGGGCGAGAGGCCGATGACGGACTCGATGAGGCTCTCGTCAGTGAGTTTCGTGTCGATGATGGAGAGCTGGACGCCTCGGTCCTCGCCATCGGCGAGCACCTCACGGCGTTCAAGCGCGGTGAGATCGCGCTGGTCCCCTGGGAAGAGCAGCCGGTGCGGGTCGCATCAGGAGAGCAGATCGGCACCGTAGGTCACTTTGGTTCGCCCGACGAGACCGAGCCCATGATTCACGTGGAGGTCTTCGCGGACGCCAACTGGAACAAGGTGCTCGATATGGGCGTCCACGGGCGTTGGCTCACGGAGCTTTCGCCCGACTTCGGCGATGATCTCTTCGTAGAGGATAAGGCGATCTTGAACCTCTTCGGGGTCTCCAGCGCCATGGTTCAGCGCGGGTCGATGGTCACCAAACGGGTCGTCGATCCAGAGACCATCGACTACTTCTATTCGACTCGGGACGCCCACGAGGAGGAGAAGCGCTGGCTTCGCAAGACCGTCACTCGTCACGTCAGTGAGTGGTCCGATCAGGTGGACTGGCTGAAGGCCCTCGCCCAGGGCGAGGGGTGGACGGTGAAGACCCGCGAGCTCCGGCGCGCTCTGGAGACCAGCGGCGTGTTTCGAGAGACCTTGAGGCAGATTCTGCCCTTCACGTGGCTCACGAAAGAGGTCGCTGAGCACATGAAGTTGGACACCCGAAACTGGGACGGGGTGCTCACCTACTTCCACCCGATTCACTTCTTGATGTGGCTCACCTACCACGCTTCGCAGCGGATTCAGGTGATCAGTCGCGGTCTCACCCTCTCTCAGATCAAGCGGAAGCTTGAGCTTGAGGAGAAGCGGCGCGCCGAGGGAGCGTCGCGCCAGAGCAGCGCCTGCGTGCACGCGGCCATCGAGATCGATGACGTGGAGGCCACGGAGACCTCAGAGGTCCTCGAAGAGCTCTTGGACGCCTGGGACGAGGGGGACTGGAAGGTGACTCGCGAGGACTGAACGTGTTCATGAGGGAAGGCCAGGACCCGGCACATGAAAACCATGCTACCGTTGCTTCCTCCCGGACCTGGCGGATTCACAAAATCGCCATTGCCGGGCCCCAACCATAAACGAGTGACGCTTCGGTCACTCGAACTCATGAATGGCGGAGAGAGTGGGATTCGAACCCACGGTAGGTTTCCCTACACCCGCGTTCCAGGCGAGCACAATCGGCCACTCTGTCATCTCTCCACACGTCTTTTCTCAACCGGATGTTTGGGTAGCGTCTGCGCCGCCCGGGGGCGACGCAGA